>JAUNBN010000109.1 GCA_030527085.1 Oscillospiraceae bacterium | reverse complement strand
CGATGGAGGGAGTCTTGTTCATTTTTTCTTCGCCGCCTTTCTAAGCTCGCCCTTGCTCAGGCGCATGGTCTGGGTTATGGAGCGCTTCGCGGGGCAGACAAAGGTGCATGAGCCGCACTCTATGCAGTTCATTACGCCCAGCTCGCCGAGCTCCTCTGTTTCCCCACGCTCGTAGGCGAGCTGAATGTCCACCGGGGAGAGACTCATCGGGCAGGCTTCAACGCAGCGCCCGCAGCGTATGCAGGGGTTTTCCCGCGGTATGGAGACCTGCTTTTTGGTGAGCGCCAGCAGGGCGTTGTTGTTCTTGCAGACCGGCGTTTCGAGGTCGTAAATTGCCGTTCCCATCATCGGCCCCCCGAAGAGCAGGCGCTCGCAGTCGGCTATCCAGCCGCCCGCGGCCTCGATTATATCTCCAACCGGGGTGCCTATGGGCACGAGCATATTGCAGCTCTTGGCAACCGCGTCGCCGTCCACCGTGAGCCGTTTGTTCACAAGGGGCATTCCGCTCTCGAGATAGCGCGAGAGGAAGGATATTGAGCCTACGTTCATAACGAGGCAGCCCGCGTCCGAAGGCAGCTTGCCCGCGGGCACAACGCGCCCGGTGGCATTCGTTATAAGCACCTTCTCAGCGCCCTGCGGATAGCTGGACTTGAGCGGCAGAACCTCTATGTCCTTATAGGCGGCAAAGCGGGTCAGAATCTCTATGGCCAGCGGCTTGTTGTCCTCAACGGCGATGATGGCGCGCGGCAGCTCCAAAATCTCGCGGACGGTGCGAACGCCGTTGACTATGCTCTTGGGAGACTCTATCATCTCGCGGTAGTCGCTGGTTATGTAGGGTTCGCACTCCGCCGCATTTATAAGCAGGGTGTCCACCTCGGCACCCTCGGGTATTGAAAGCTTAACATGGCTCGGAAATCCCGCGCCGCCCAGCCCCACGAGCCCCGAGGCCCGCGCCGCCTCCACCAGTCCCTGGGGGCCGTTGACATAGGGCGCCTTGAGAGCGCCGTCGCGCTCAAAGAGGCCGTCGCTCTCTATTACAACGGCCTGGCTGCGCGCGCCGGTAGGCGTTAAAACCTCTGTTATATCGCTTACTTCGCCGCTCACCGAGGCGTGTATATTGGCGCTCACAAAGCCCTGAGCCTCGCCCACCAGAGTGCCGACAAAGACCCTCTGTCCCTTTTCAACACAGGGCTTGGCGGGTGCGCCTATGTGCTGGGCCATGAGCAGCGTTACCCTCTTGGGGCGCAGCAGCTCTGTGGTCTCGCAGTCCCGCGTGTTCTTCAGATGGGGCGTGTGTATGCCGGACGTCGCCGCCCCCCCGAAAACGCTTCTACTCAATTCTTATTCCCCCTTAACAATACCTCTTCAGGGTGTGTCCCGCCGCGTGGATTTTTGCATACTACACGCTTACAGGCCGCTCCCCCTCTTTATATAGCCAAAAGCTGCCCTAAATTGCGCAGCAGGGTATTTTTATAAAACCCGTATTTGAATACGCAGGCGAGGCGCGCGGCCTTGCCCTTATGAGCCAGCCCCGCGTAGGCGAGGCAGCTTTCGAGCTGCCCGGGCGAGAGGCGCTCTTTAAAGGTCTCGGCGAAGCAGGCGGCCTGGGCGAACATCGCGCTGTAGATTCTGCGGTTGCGCTCGCTGTTGAAAAATCGCGCCGCCGCAAGGGACAAATCGCCGGCCTCGTAAGCGCCCACCTCGTTTGAGCCGTGCTGGCGGTAGAGGACGAGGGGCTCATATATAACGGATATCTCCCCGAAGGCCGCGGCTATGAGCGCGCACCACCAGTCGTGCATGACGCTGCTTTTCGGCCTCGCCGGTATAAACTCGCGCAGAGCCTGATTAATCATTACGGTGCAGCCCGTGACGTTATTCTGTGCCAGGAGGTTTTTGAGGCTCTTGCGCTCGGGCGAGAGCTTTTCGTATTTAAAGAGCGAGGGTGCGATTATATTCAGTTTCCCGTCGGCCACCGCAAGGTCGCCGTGTACGAGCAGGGGCGTGTTCGCGCCGTGCCGCGCCTCGAGCTCGCGCATTCTCTCAAGCGTTATTCTTATCTTTTCGGGCAGCCAGAAATCGTCGCCGTCCGCGAACATATAGTATTCGTGCTTTGGGCATTCGAGCAGCAGGGTGAAGAAATTGTTTTGCGCGCTGCCGCTGGGTTTTTCGTTTCGTGCGAGGCGTATTCTGCCGTCTTCCCCCGCGAGAGCCGCGGCGCTATTAAAGCTCTCATCGCTCGAGCAGTCGTCGCGGATATAGAGGCTGAAATCGCGCTCGCTTTGCTTTAATATGGATTGGATAAGCTCGGACAAATAGGGCTCGCTGTTGAAGCTCGCGAGCAGCACGGCCGTCTTGGGCATGGCTAGTCCGAGAGGGCGGCCTTGAACACGGCCTCGACGCCTCTTAAGCTCGGAACTCCTTCGCTTATCTTCTCTTCGCCGACGAAGTAGCAGGGAACCTTGTAGTAGTCGTATTTGTCGGCGCGTGCGGGCTGTTCGCCCTCGTCCACCACCTCTATTTCAACCGAGGCGTATTCGGGGTGCAGCTCTATGAGCTCCTTTTCCAGCCGCTCGGAGCGCCGGCAGTGCGGGCAGGCGGCGAGCACGAATTTCAGTACGGGTTTCATGGGGCCTCCCTGTTTAAAAAACTCTACAATTTATATAAAAAGCATTATATACCGATTGAGCTCGAAAGTCCACAGGAGAGGGGCGAAAAAACACCGAAACAAAAAACTCCCCAACGGGCGGCAAGGCCCTAACTTAACGGTATTGCGCCTGCGGCGGGGGAAAGACAGTAAAAAATCCGCACAGCGGAACACTCCCGGCGGATTTTTTACTGTTTCTTTTGAGGGCGATATATGGTAGACTGAGTAAAAAAACAGGAGGTCAAGAGATGTACAGACTTTGGGATGCGCTCAACGCAGCGCGCAAGCTTCGCATTGTTGAGCTCTCGCATCAGCTAAACAACGACAGCCCATATTGGAGCGGCATTCCCGACGGCTCGGTGGAGCTCGCAAAGGTGGTATACGATTGGGGTATGCCGCAGCTCGACTGCCTTATTCAAAGCTTCAAGTTTCCCGGCCAGTTCGGGACCCACATCGATTTTCCCGGGCACTTCGTCAAGGACGGCGCGCTTTCCGAGGAATACGGGCCCACCGACCTTATCTATCCCCTGTGCATCGTCGACGTCACCGACAAGGTGAAGACCGATTGTTGCTACACCGTATCCGCGGACGACATAAAGGAATATGAGGAAAAATACGGCGAGATACCGAAAGGGGCGCTCGTCGCGCTGTACACGGGCTGGGCGAGCCGCTGGCCCGATATGGACGCCCTCTCGGGCACCGCAGCAGACGGAAGCGAAAACTTCCCGGGGTGGTCGCTCGAGGCGCTGAAATACATTTATGAGACGCGCGCCGCCGCCGCCAACGGACACGAGACGCTGGATACCGATTCCTCGACCGAAGCGGAGAAGGCCGGCGACCTTGCGTGCGAGCGCTATGTGCTGAGCAAGGGAAAGCTGCAGGTCGAGCTGCTGTGCAATCTCGACAAGGTCCCGCCCGCAGGCGCGGTGGCGGTGGTATCCTATCCGAATATCGTGGGGGCGACCGGCTTGCCCGCGCGGGTTTGGGCGATATGCGAATAGAGATGCTTTGACTCTCCATACGTCAAAACGGGGAAGGATAAGCAAACGGCGGTTTGAAGTACAAACCGCCGTTTCAACTTATTTTAAAAAACTGTTTCTTTGACAAGCTAACCGGCGGCGGGTTTAAGCCCGCCGCCGGTTAGCGGTAATTCGTTTATTTGCTAGGCCGCCAGCAGGCTCGAAGCGAGGGTCTTGGCCTCGGAGTAGTTTTCGGCAGTTATATAGACGACATACTGTCCCGCGCGCTCGATAACGGCGTTTTCCAGCCTGGGTACGGCGTCGGGGGCGTAGGACTCGTAGGTCTCGAGCATGGAGTCGCGGTGCGCCTCGAGCTGGCTCACGAGAGCCTTGGCGGAATCGACGCTGTCGCACTCGAACACGCCCCATTCCTCACCCGAGGCTCCGGCCCCGGTGTGGAACTCGTAGTAAAGGCAGTTCGTGAGGTCGAGGCCGATAAGGTCGGCTACGCGCTCGTTCGCTATAGGCGCGAGGCTGTCTATAAAAAGCTCGGTCGAGCTTATGCCGGAGCTTATGGCGGCGACGTCAAGGCTTACCGGTTCGTCGCTCGCGCCGCCGAAGCCGCAGGCGGCCAGGCAGAGAGTGAGAGCAAAGGCTATTAAAACACTGAACTTCTTCAATTTCCGTAATACTCCTTTGATACCGTGTGGGTTTTGAGATATTCGTACATCGTATTGAATTGCCCCTCGGTGGGGTTAATTCCATTGGTGGTCACGTCCTCAAGCTGCGCTCCGGAGGCGTCCTCGAAGATCTCGCCGAAATCGAGGAAATAGCAGCCCTCGCTCGAGGCCAGGCTCAGGATAAGGGCGTTGTATTCGTCTATGCGCGCATCGCTGTGGTAGCTCGTGGCCGCCGCCGTCTCGGCCGAGAGATGCCAGAGCCCGCCGAGATAGATATCCGCCTCGGGCTGGGCGGCGCGAACCGCGCTCACAAGCTCTCCGTAGGCCTCTATAAAGGCCGAGGAATACTCCCAGCCCAGCTCGTTGAGCCCGCAGTTGATATAAACGGAGCCGAACTGCCGCGCCGCGAGCCGGGAAGCCAGAGTGGCCGTCTCCTCGCCGAAAGAGCACTCGCGCTCAAGCGCGTTGCTGACGGTAAGGTAGGAGGAGGAGAGAACCTCGCCTGCGCTCATATAGGCTCCGAAGCCTGTGAAGCGCGAGTCGCCCAGAAGCAGTGCGTCGGCGAAATAGCTGTCCTGAACCGCCGGTATCGCGGGAACGGGGGAGCTGTAGTCGTAGGGAATTACAGGCGAGCTTATTGCTTCGGCGTCGCTCCTGAAGGGGCCGGCGGCGATGTCGGAAAGGGGGGTCTCGGCGGCGCTTGCAGACTGCGTCTCGCCTTCTGCAAGCGGCACACCGGAAGAGTTTATCGAGTAGATTATCGCCTGAACAGCGCCGACAACAAGCCCTATCACGATAAGGGCGAGGCAGACCAGCATGGCGGCCGCGGCCGCCCGCTTTCTCTTCTTGCTGCGTATGCGCTCCCT
>JAUNBN010000108.1 GCA_030527085.1 Oscillospiraceae bacterium | reverse complement strand
AGGTGGTGGAATACTGCTCCGGGGCGGAATAGCCGCTCTGCATCTTGGATTTGAGCTCCGCGTCCTTGGTGCGGACGGAGGAAGTGGCGAAGCCGCCGAGCTTTACATCGCCGTTGCGGTTTACGAAAATCGTCTCCGGCGAAACCCCGCGGTGAATGAGGTTTACGGAGTGAATGGCCTCGAGCGCGTCCAGAACAGGACCCAGGAGCTTGAAGCACTTGTCGAAGGGTAGGGAACCCCCGGACATGGAGAGAAATTTCTTAAGGCTGATGCCGCCCTCGAAGCGCTCGAACACGGCGTAGGCGGTGCCGTTCGCCTCGAAAAAGTCCAAAACCGGTATGAGGCTGGGCAGCTCGCTTATCTTTAAAAGGCTGCGGTAGAGCTCGCAGAAGTCCATAAGCGCGGTCTTGTAGTGCAGTTCCGCGCCGGGCTTGGCCTGCAGCAGGTGGTCCTCGCGCTGGCAGCCGCCGTGCGGCAGGAACTCGCGCAGTTCAACGGGCGTTTTTTTGCTTATGTCGTAGGCTATGTAGCTCACAGAGCTGCCGTCGTCCTCAAGGCGGCGGCCGACAACGTATTTTCCGGCGAGCCGGCAGCCTATAGGCAGGCAGACCGAAGGATTGCGCTGCGAGCCGTTATAACTGCAGTGAGGGCATTCGCCCGAGCCTGCGGGAACAGCCCTCATGCAGCTCATGCAAAGCTTTTGTCCGTTAGCCATCTCTTCCTCCGCTGAAACCGCGATTTCGACAAACAGTAATAATTAAACTTATAATACTATCTTTTTAAACATCTTTCAAGAGCAGGTCTCGAGGGGGAGTGTCTCGCCGAGTGGATTTTTCGCCGTCTATCCCCCGCCGCAGGCGGGGGAAAGACAGCGTATTACACGCCCTTGAGCCACTCCCGTCTCGAGGGGAGCGCCCGCGCTTTTTGCTGTATCCCCCGCCTGAGGCGGGGGATAGACGGCGAAGAAGCCACGCGACGGGACACATTCACGCGAAAAATAAAGACTTGCAAATTTTAAAAATAGTGTTATATTATTTTTGACTGGGAGTGCCCCTATTGCGCGCTTTTCGTTGTATTCCCCCGCCGAAGGCGGGGGAATACAACCCCAAATACCCGCTTTTGGATCACTCCTTTTTGACTGACATTTCGGCAAAAAAGACAAGAAAAAGGGATGATTTTATGATAAAGAACCGCAAGGGCTTCACGCTCGTTGAGGTTATAGTAGTTCTCGTAATACTCGCCATACTCGCCGCCATCATGATACCCTCGATGACGGGCTGGATAGACCGCGCGCGGGAGGAGTCCGTCCATACGGAGCTGCGCCTCGTAGCGCTCGCCGCGCAGTCGGCCTTCCACGAGCTTTACGCGCAGGGGCATCAAGCGAACAATCACGAAGAAGCTTTTGATGCTGTATATATCATGAATGGAGAACCAGACTCGGTTCCGACTGTGTTTAAAGTGTTGTTGGAGGAATATATAAACGACGATGCTATATGGGAGAACTTGGTCAGCGTTTCAGTATCTAATAATGGCAAAACCGTATACATATTTTATAATCAGAATGGAGAAATGTATCAGTACAAGAGTTTAAACGGAACAGTGACTATTGGTGAATACACCCCTACTGTCGATCCCTGAAATCTTTTGTTTATTGAGCAATGTTGGAAGGAGCCGCGGTTCATTGAACCGCGGCTCCTTTTGTGCCTATTTGAAATCAGTTATTCTGAGGCGAGATATAAGCGAGTTCAACGCTGTTTTCTTCCTCCTCGGACAGAGAAATGGAAAAAACCGCCCAATCGGGCGCACACGCTCATGCTTCCGCCTTAGCCTTAATATACTCATCAATCGCGGCGGCGGCCTTTTTGCCCGCGCCCATGGCGAGTATGACCGTAGCCGAGCCGGTGACGGCGTCGCCGCCCGCGAACACTCCCTCGCGAGAGGTCGCGCCCGTCTCCTCGTCCGCTATGAGGCAGCCGCGGCGGTTCGTCTCAAGCCCCTCGGTAGTGCTCTTTATAAGCGGGTTGGGCGAGGTGCCCAGAGACATTATTACGCAGTCGGCCTCTATCTCGAACTCCGAACCCTCTACCGGCACCGGCCTGCGCCGCCCGCTCTCGTCCGGCTCGCCCAGCTCCATCTTTACGCAGCGCAGGGCCTTCACCGCGCCCTTATCATCGCTCAAGAGCTCCACCGGGTTGCACAGGAGCCTGAACTGCACGCCTTCCTCCCCGGCGTGCTCGACTTCCTCGCGGCGCGCGGGCAGCTCCTCCATAGAACGGCGGTAGACTATATACACATTCTCCGCACCCAGGCGCAGCGCCGAGCGCGCCGCGTCCATAGCGACGTTGCCCCCGCCCACGACGGCGACGTTCCTCGCCCGCTGTACGGGCGTCTGGCTGTCTTCCTCGTAGGCCTTCATCAGGTTCACGCGGGTTAAAAACTCGTTGGCCGAGCACACACCCACCAGATTCTCCCCGGGTATGTGCATGAACATCGGCAGGCCCGCGCCGGAACCTATAAAGACCGCCTCGAAGCCTTGCTCAAAGAGCTCGTCCACGGACAGGGTCTTGCCTATTACCATGTCGGTCACTATCTCAACGCCCAGGGCTTTAAGCCCCTCGACCTCGCGCGCGACTATGCTCTTGGGCAGCCTGAATTCGGGGATGCCGTAGACCAGCACCCCGCCTGGAACGTGCAGCGCCTCGAACACGCTCACGGAATAGCCCAGCTTCGCCAGTTCCCCCGCGCAGGTCAGGCCCGCGGGCCCCGAACCCACCACGGCTGCCTTATGCCCGTTTGAGGCGGGCGCGGCCTGCTGCGGCGCGCCGCTTTCAGCGTGATAGTCCGCCGCGAAGCGCTCGAGCCGCCCTATGCCGACGCTCTCGCCCTTTATGCCGCGCACGCAGTATTTCTCGCACTGGTTCTCCTGCGGGCAGACCCTGCCGCAGACCGCGGGCAGGGAGGAGGAGAGGGAAATCACCTGATAGGCGCCCTCATAGTCGCCCTCCTTTATTTTGCTTATGAAGTCCGGTATCTGTATGTTTACGGGACAGCCGCCCACGCAGGGCTTATTCTTGCAGTTGAGGCAGCGCTCGGCCTCCGCCACGGCCGTGGCCTCGTCGTAGCCCAGGGCCACCTCCTTAAAATTACGCGCCCTTACCTTAGCGTCCTGTGTGGGCATCGGGTGCTTTTCGGATATCATGTTCGCCATTTCAGCGCGCCTCCTTTAAAAGATTGCAGTGCCCGTCGCGGCGCTTCTGTTCATATTCTCGGTAGGCCGCCGAGCGGGCCATCGCCTCGTCGAAGTCTACCAGATGCCCGTCGAAGTCCGGCCCGTCCACGCAGGCGAACTTCATCTCGCCGCCTACAGTGAGCCGGCAGCAGCCGCACATCCCCGTGCCGTCTATCATTATGGGGTTCATGGACACGAGGGTCTTTATCCCGTATTCTTTCGTGAGCGCGCAGACGAACTTCATCATGATGAGCGGCCCTATGGCTATTACCTCGTCGTACTCTTCGCCCGCTTCTATGAGCTTCTTGAGCGCGTCGGTGACCAGTCCCTTTTCCCCGGCCGTGCCGTCGTCGCTCATAAGCACGTATTTGTCGCTCGCCGCGCGGAACTCCTCCTCAAGTATAACGAGCTCCTTCGAGCGAAAGCCGACTATGGAGTGCACCTCGGCGCCCCTGTCGTGCAGCGCCTTCGCCACGGGGTAGGCTATGGCGCAGCCCACTCCGCCGCCCACCACGGCGGCCTTCTTTATGCCCTCAAGCTCCGTGGGCTTGCCCAGAGGCCCGACGAGGTCGGGCAGAAAGTCGCCCTCCTTGAGTTCGTTTAAGAGCATAGTGGTTTCGCCTACTATTTGAAATATTACGCTTACGGTTCCCGCTTCTTTGTCCGTCGCGGCCACCGTGAGCGGTATGCGCTCGCCGTTTTCACTCGCGCGCAGAATAACGAACTGCCCTGGCTTCGCCTTCGCCGCTATGAGCGGCGACGCTATCTCTATTCGCGTCACCGTCGGGTTCAGCTCCGTGCGCCTCACGATTTTAAACATAGTCTCCTTCCTTTCTGC
Organism: Oscillospiraceae bacterium; assembly: GCA_030527085.1. Classification (GTDB taxonomy): domain Bacteria; phylum Bacillota; class Clostridia; order Oscillospirales; family Ruminococcaceae; genus JAUNBN01. Next base: position 1,108 of record JAUNBN010000108.1, on the reverse strand, counting down.
TCGCTTCTTTATTCTATTATTAACGCTTTTCAGCGGCATATAGACACAAGTTGTGAAAACAGCCTTAAAACATTATAAACCGCTTTCCCTTAAAGTCAACGAGGGCGCTTCGGGGGGAGCGTACCGATTGCGCGCTTTTTCGCTGTATTTTCCCGCCTGCTGGGTCATCAAGCAAGGATGTTTTCCCTCCGTCGGAGGCGGAGGGAAAACACACCCTTAGAAGTACGCGCAGTCGGGCTGGAACACAGGGCGGATAGATTAAAAAAGCGCAAGGGGGCTTTTGGGCAGTTTTAAAGGGCGGGCTTGAAACCAAGCCCGCCCTTTCCCCTGAAGAGGCCTTATTTGCCTTAAAACCCTCCCGCTCAAGGTCTGAAGGCCGAAGGTAGGGCTTTAAGACCTCAGGCCTGAGCCGTCATTGCCCCGATTATGAGTTCATTATACATCTCATCCGTGAGCTCGCAGTCGTAGAAAAGCGCGTAGTATTCGGTGACCATTTCCTGCAAATCGTAGTCGATATAGTCGGGATAGAGCAGCGCGCCCAGCCAGATAAGGCCGAGATAGCGCTGAACGGAGGGCGGCGAGGAGAGCCAGCCGTAGGGGCCGTAGGGCGTCTTATAATAATTGCCGCTGCTTATGGCGGAGACGTTCTGCCATTCTGCGGCCTCGCCCACCGTGTCGTAGATGCTGTCAGGCGCGAAGACTATGACCTCGGGATCCCAGAGCATTATCTGCTCGAGGTCAACCTCGTTGCCCATGCCCGAGGAGACTATCTCATCAAGCTGGGCCAGGTTCTGCGACATGGTATTGATGGTCTCGGCGTGGAAGGAGCCCTCGGCTATGACGTTTATGCCCGCGTCGCCCAGACAGTAGAGCAAGGTTTTTCTGGCGTCGGCGGCGTCTACCTCGGCCATCAGCTCGCTTATCATCGCGTAGGTCTCCTCACACCAGGAGGCCAGCTCTTCGGCCTTTTCTGTCTTGCCCGTCAGCTCGCCCAGCAGGCGGTAGGCCTCGGGCGCGGTCTGCACGGTGGCGTCGATATGGACAAAGGGTATACCCGTCTGCTCGGTGAGCGAGTCCATATCCTCAACAATAGTGTCCTTCGAGTCGC
>JAUNBN010000107.1 GCA_030527085.1 Oscillospiraceae bacterium | reverse complement strand
GAACTCTCTAATGCGCATAACGGGCGCGGTGGACGAGGACGCGATGTATGTTGTTCTCATTCTCTCAGAGCCCATAGACCTTAAGGCCGTTACCTTTGCAGCCATACTGATAGGCGCGCTGGGCGCGGCGCTGGACGTTTCCATGTCCATAGCCTCCGCGGTGAGCGAAATCAGCGAGGGCGAGGCGGGCGCTTCCCGCGGGCAGCTTGCTCAAAGCGGCCTCAAAGTAGGCAGGGACATAATCGGCACACAGATAAGCACGCTGGTCTTGGCTTATATTGGCGGCTCACTCTCCGCCGTGCTGCTGCTGATAGCCTACCAGAGCTCGGTTTTTGAGCTGCTGAATCTCGAGCTCGTTATAATAGAGCTGCTTCAGAGTCTGGTCGGCGCGTTTACCATACTCTTTACAATACCGGCCACGGCGCTTGTGAGCGCCGCGCTGCTCTCGCGCGAGGCGAAGCGCCCTCAAAACGGCGAGCGGGAAACGGCGGGGGAGAAAAGGCTCTACCACGCTCCGCGCTCAGTCTCTCGGCCGGAGAGAGGCGAGGGCGAGTTTAAGATAGGGCATTAAAAGTCGGGGGAATACTGCGAAAAAACCGCGCGATGGGTACCCCAAAAACTTAAACCCCTTTTATTTTCAGATGTTTTGTACTATACTCTAGCTGAGGCGGAGCTATAGGCTCCGGCTCTCCCAGATGGGGGAATACAAATTAAGGAGAAAATGATGAAAAAGCTTTTAGCACTTATTCTCGCGCTTGCGCTTGTGTTTGCGCTGGCGGCATGCGGCCAGCAGGCGGAGCAGCCCGCGGAGGGAACCGCGGAGGGAGCCTCTGAGTCCGCCGCCGAGTCCGCCGCCACGCCTGAACCCGCGGTTGTTTCAAGCGGCAGCAAGACGGCTGACTATTTTAACCGCTATTTCAAGGGCGACCAGATGACTATGAGCTTCTCGATGCCCGACATCACGGGCGTAGCCACTATGGGCATGGACGGCGATAATATATTCCTTGAAGCCACGGCTGAGGGAATGAGCTTCCGTATGGTCACCGATGAAACCGTGGCCTATCTGATTCTGGACGACATGCAGATGTATATGACCGTATCTCTTGAGGAAGCGGTCGAGACCAATCCGGTAGACGAATTTATAGACGAGGACGTCTCCAGCGAGCCCAGTTCCACGGGTACCATGGACTACGAGGGCGCGAGCTACGATTACGAGGAGTTTGTAAGCGACGACGTAGTTACGCGATACCTCTTCTCGGGCAGTGACCTTGTCTATATGCTCACGATGGACGGCGAGGAGGTCGGAACCTGGGTCAAGGTAGAGAGCATCTCCAATACCGTTGACAGCTCCAAGTTCGAGATTCCCACCGGATATACTGAAATGGATCTCAGCGGTATTGCCGCTTAAGGCTTGAAAGCGGCCTGTTAGCGTACAAAATGCTGTATTCCCCCTCCTTTGGCGGGCAGGATACAGCGAAAGACCCACTCGGTGGGGACGTTCTCTAAGGCTCAAAAGACTTGCAGACAAGCAAAAAGAAGCGGCCGCCGAAAGGGGCCGCTTCTGCGTTTAGGGCTTGCCCAAAGAGTCGTTTGCTGGGGGTGATTGCCCCGTCGAAAGCGAGGATTCCGGTGTTTAAAGCTCTATTACAGCATAGCTTCTATTTCGGACTTGGGCTTTACTCCAACGGAGGTGGAAACGGCCTCGCCGCCCTTAAACACTACCAGCATAGGTATGCTCATCACCCCGTATTTGGAGGCGAGCTCGGGCTGCTCGTCTACGTTCACCTTGCCGAATTTTACGTCCGCGTGCTCCTCGGAAAGCTCGTCGATAAGCGGGGAAAGCCTGCGGCAGGGCCCGCACCATTCGGCCCAGAAATCGAGAAGAACGGTTCTTTCGGAATTTGTGACCTCAGCTTCAAAGTTATCTTTTGTAATCGTTACGACCGCCATAGTGATGGGCTCCTTTCGTTTTTTGTAGTATATCTCGGGGCCGTGCGCTTATTCTGTAACTATATCACTGTTCCTTTTTTTCAACAAATATATTATAGTTTCATAAAGCGCACAGCGCTCAAACATATTGGAGGTCAGTATAATGGAAGATAGAAGATTTTACCTCTGCAGGCATTGCGGGAATTTAGTAGGTATGATACACGACAGCGGAGTTAATCCCTTCTGCTGCGGCGAGGCCATGAGCGAAATTAAAGCAAACACCACCGACGCGGCTCAGGAAAAGCACGTTCCCGAGGTGAGAGTTGAGGGCGACCGCGTCTTTGTCCAGGTAGGCTCCACCATTCACCCGATGCTCGAGGAGCATTTCATACAGTGGATATACCTCAAGACCGAGCGCGGAGGCCAGCGCGCGGTGCTCAAGCCCGGCGAGGAGCCTAAGGCCGAGTTCATCCTCTCTCCCGGCGACCGCCCCCTCGCGGTCTACGAATACTGCAACCTGCACGGGCTCTGGAAGGTTGAGCTGTAAGATTAAAAGCGGGTATGCTGCTGTGTTTCCCCCGACGAAGACGGGGGAGATAACCCGGAGCGCTCCTAAGAGGCACGCCCGCATATCTCTAAGTATTATAAGCGGCACAGTCGGGGAGACTGTGCCGCCGTGCTTTTTTACATATTTCCCGCCGCCCCGCGCCACGCATGGCGTTTTTAAGGCGGTGAAAAAGGCTGTATTTCCCCCTCCGAAGGCGGGGGGAAAATACAGCCTCGAACCCACTCTTGATTCACTTGCACGCGGGAGAGCTTGCCTAAAACTGCCCTAGCGAGGCTATTATGCCCTTGACGGTTTCGCCCCAGAGCTCCGGCTCCTCCTTTATAGGCGAGTGAGCCGAGCTTTCAAACCAGATCCACTCCTTTTTCGGGGCCTCGAGCGCCTCAAACCAGCGCTCGGCAATAGAGGGCGGCGTGTTCTGGTCGTGGCGGCCCTCGGTGAGAAAGACGGGCATTTCGAGAGATTTGACGTCGCGCTCGAGATTGGCGTCAACTACCTCGTCCCAGAGCGCGCCCAGAGAGAAGAAGCTGCCCTTGTAATAATTGTAAAGGTCTGTGAGGCGGTATTCCGGAGTCGCGAGCAGCGGCAGAACCATCGAAGTCCAGATGCTCTCCTTATGCTTGTATGCGCCGCCGCCGAACTTGGTCATCCAGTTGCGCTGCACCATCAAATCGTCCAGGCTCTTGTAGTGGCCCTTTATTGGCGCGCCTATGCGCTCGAGTTCGGCGAGCGCTTTTTTGTTGCCCGTCTCACGCGCGACATTCATAACAAAATCATAGGACATCGCCTCGTTCTCATCCCCTCGAACAAACTGCCCCATTCCGATATAGGCCGCTATATGCTCAGGGCAGCGCTTTGCGAGCAGGGTTCCGAGCAGCGAGCCCCAGGAGTGGCCGACGATTATCAGCTTTTCGCGCTCGAAGCGCTCGCAGAGCTTTTCGGCAAGCTCGGCCGCGTCGCTGACCATCAGGTCTACGGAGAAATCCTCCGGCTTATAGGCCTTATCATAGGAGAGTCCGCTGCCGCGCTGGTCCCAGCATATCATAACAGCGCTCTCGGCCAAAGAGGACTGGTATTTCAGCACCCAATGCCTGTCGCAGACCCCCGGGCCGCCGTGCAGAAAGAGCAGCAACGGGAGTTTTTCATCCGCGGCGCGCAGACATATGCTCTGCTTTACCCCTCCGAGCTCTATCGTCTCGCGGCTGTCCAGCTTGTATGTATCCATAGTTTTCCTTTCCGGGATTATCCCTGTGTAAAACTCTTTTGGCCCGCTTCCTATTTTAGCCCTATCTTGCGGCTCACCTTCGCGAGCGTCCTCTGGGCCAGAGCGCTCGCACGCGAGGCCCCCTCGGCCAAGACGCCGTCGAGGTAGCTCTTGTCGGCTAAGATGCGCGCGTATTCACCCTGAATGGGAGCCAGCTCCGAGGCGACGCACTCGCCGACGGCGAGCTTGAAATCTCCGTAGCCGCGGCCCTCGAACTCCCTTTCTATCTCCTCAAAGCTCCTGCCGCTCAGGGCGGAATAGATGGTCATGAGGTTTACTATGCCCGGCTTGTTTTCGGCGGCACAGACTGTGCTTTCGGAGTCCGTTACGGCGCGCTTGAATTTGCGAATAATCGCGTCAGGGCCGTCGGTCAGCATAATCTTTGCGTTCTCGTTTTCGTCGCTCTTGCTCATCTTGGAGGCGGGGTCCTGCAGCGACATTACTCTTCCGCCGACCTTCGGGAAATAGCCCTCGGGAACGGTGAAGACCTCGCCGTAGATGCCGTTGAAGCGTTCGGCTATGTTGCGAGCGAGCTCAAGGTGCTGCTTCTGGTCCGCGCCTATCGGAACGAGGTCGGCCTGATAGAGCAGGATGTCCGCGGCCATCAAAACGGGGTAGGTAAAAAGTCCGGCGTTCACATTTTCAGGGTGCTTCTGGCTCTTGTCCTTAAACTGCGTCATGCGGGATAGCTCGCCGAACTGCGTGTAGCAGGAGAGAATCCAGGAGAGCTCGGCGTGCGCCGAGACGTCGCCCTGAATAAAGAGCACGGCGCGCCCCGGGTCTACGCCGCAGGCCAAAAGCATCGCCGCCGCCTCGCGTATCTGCCTGCGCAGCGCGGCGGGCTCGTGGCGTATGGTAATGGAGTGCAGGTCAACAACGCAGTAGAGGCACTCGCAGTCGTCCTGCAGCTTGTCCCAGTTTCTTATGGCGCCGATATAGTTGCCCAGCGTAAAGCCGCCGGTGGGCTGTATTCCGCTCAATACGCGCGGTCTTTTGGTTTCTTCCATGCTCCGTCCTCTTCCCGAGCTGTTTTCTTTGGGCGTGCCCCGTTCCGTGGATTTTTCGCGGTTTTTCCCCGTCAAAGGCTCAGGCTATCCGCCCCTGTGCGTATTTATCGGGTGTTTTCCCCTCCGAAAGCGGGGGAAGCACCCTAACTTAACATTAAAGGTGGGAAAATTCAGCATCACACATGTTGATTAGGCCGCTTCTGCAATTATAATAGCCTCAAAGAAGCTTTGTCAATTGACAAAGCGCGCGCGCGGAAATAAAATAAAACGGAGTTTCCCAAAGCGTGTAATATGCTGTCTTTCCCCCGCCGTAGGCGGGGGAAAGACAGAGAAAAATCCACGCGGTGAGACACTCCCCAAAAAAACGGCATATGCAAAACGGGTCTTGGAGGACTTGAAATAATGAAAAACGTGAGGACGCGCTTCGCTCCCAGCCCGACGGGCTACATG
>JAUNBN010000106.1 GCA_030527085.1 Oscillospiraceae bacterium | reverse complement strand
AGGTGCGCCCTGTGCCCGTTGCGGTTTATTCGTTCGGGGCGTCCCCCCGCGGAGGGGGGGGGGAGATACCCTGAAAAGTACGCATAGTCGAGCTGAAAAACTTGAGCACCAGAGGCCGCTCCTCTTTCTCAGCTGCCCCATTATTGGTACAGCTCGCGCTCTGCAGGAAAATATACCCTTGACCTAGTCATACAAGGACGCTATAATGCAGATAAAGAACAAATGTTTATTTTAAAAGAGAGGAAAAGAAAATGACTGTGAGAGAGCTTTCGCAGCTTAGATATCTTAAGCGCGAGATAGAGACCGAGCGGCGGCGGCTGCTCCAGCTTCGCGCGCGGGCGGAATATGCCGCGCCGAAGAACGACGGCCTGCCTCGCAGACGGGGCGCGGCGGACAGGGTAGGTGCCTGCGCGGTCGAGATTGCCTACCTTGAAAAGCTTATCGGGGAGAACATGAAGAGGGCGGTCTGCGAGCTGCTTCGCCTGCAGAGCTTTATAAACGAGATACCCGACAGCGACACGAGGCAGATATTCTACCTGCGCTACATCAAGGGCAAGAGCTGGCCCGCGGCGGCCTTTATACTCGGCCTGGGCGAGGACACGGCGCGCAAGCGCCACGACAAGTTTTTGAGGGAGGGCAGGAGCGTGAGGCGCAGCAAGAGAGCTCTGAGAGCGGGCGCCGCCGCTTCGGGCGGTGAAGCCGCCTTTAAAAAGAGCGGGCCGGCGGTCGACATCCGCGAGCTGCCTATCTTTACAAAGGAGGAAAAATACTGCGGAGAGGAGCTCTCAGAAAAAATTTGAAAAAATTTTGATTTTTCCGTTTTTTCCGGGTCAGATGGTTTATATTGATAGTGTGGAAGGGTATGAGAAGGGAGCGAGCCGCGAGGTTCGCTCCCTTTGTTGTCCTCCATAAAGGGGCGAAGAGCCCCTCTACAGCCGCGCCGGGAGCGGTCGGCTGTGAGGGTTCCCCGATATGTGCCGGTGCTGCATATCCCCGCCTTCGGCGGGGGTATGCAGCATGCAGTCGGAGAGCTCGGTCGGCTGTGAGGGTTTCCCGATATGTGCCGTTGCTGTATACTCCCGCCTTCGGCGGGGGTATACAGCATGCAGTCGGGGAGCTCGCTTAAAGACCTGACCGCTCCTTTTCATACAGGTACGGCGGGGGCCGCTAAAAAGAGAGAGAAAAGCGCGGCCCCCGCGGCGGGCGCGGAGCCGGATAAACAAATGAGGGAGGTCTGAAATGACTGAAGAAGAGAGAAACGCGAAGAGGCGCTGCGAGGCTTGCGTCTGGAACGAGGCGAGGCGCTGCGGCAGACTGTTCTGCATACTGGCGCGCTGCGCCAAAAAGGAGGTGAGGGGTTTTGTCAGGGAAAAAGAAGCGGGAGAGCTTTGCTCAGTCGCTCTCACGGCTGCTGGGCGAGAGCCTGAGTCCTGAGGAACTGGCGGGACTCGAGAGCGCTTCGCTGGACGGCGCTGCTGAGCTCGGGAAGCTGACGCGCGACGAGGCCATGGCGCTCGCGCTGATTGGAAAGGCGCTCAAGGGGGACCTTGCCGCGGTCAAATTCATACGCGAGGCGGCAGCCGAGAGCGAGGGTACAGCGGAGAGGGATTTCAAGCTGACTTTGGTCGTGAGGCGGCCGGGAGATGGAGCTTGAGCTGAGCGAGCGGCAGCTGGAGTTTGTTGAGGCCGGGAGTTTCGAGGTGCTCTTCGGCGGCGCGGCGGGCGGCGGCAAGAGCTACGGGCAGATTATAGACGCCTTTGTGTTCGCGCTCACATATTCCGGCTCGCGGCAGCTCATACTCAGACGGACGCGCCCCGAGCTGGAGCGCACTCTGATTCGCGCGGCGCTGGCGCTCTACCCGAAAAAGCTCTATGAGTACGCGAAGACCGAGCACACGGGGCGCTTTGTAAACGGCTCGCTTATTGAGTTCGGCTACTGCGACTCGGAGAACGACGTCTACCGCTACCAGAGCGCGGAATACGACGTGATACGCTTTGACGAGCTGACGCATTTCAGCGAGCATATGTATTTGTATTTGAGCTCGCGGGTGAGAGGCGCTAACGGCTTTCCGAAGCAGCTCAAGAGCACCACGAACCCCGGAGGCCTGGGGCACGACTGGGTTAAGCGCCGCTTCATAGACCCGGCCCCGCCGCGAACTCAGCAGCGGACGCTTGGAGGCACGCGGGTCTTCATACCCTCGAGAGTGGACGACAACGTCTTTCTTACGAGCGCCGACCCGGGCTACAAGCAGAGGCTTAAAAATCTGCCCGAGGCCGAGAGGCTGGCGCTGCTCGAGGGGGAGTGGAATCTGCTCGAGGGACGGTATTTTTCGGAGTGGTCGAGAGGGCTGCACGTCTGCCGCCCCTTTGAGCTGCCCGAGGGCTCGAGCCGCTTTTTTACAATGGACTACGGCTTGGACATGCTGGCGGGCTACTGGATAGCACTCTTGCCGGACGGCAGGGCCTGCGTCTACCGCGAAGTCTACGAGAGCTCGCACATCATAAGCTCGGCGGCGAAGCGCATTCTGGAGCTCAGCGAGGGCGAGAGCGTCTGCGAGTTTTTGGCCCCGCCCGACCTCTGGAACCGCCGGCAGGAGAGCGGGCAGAGCGCGGCGGAAATCTTTCTGCACTGCGGAGTGGAGCTTACTCGCGCGCCCTCAAACCGGGTTGCGGGCTGGTACGCGCTGAAAGAGTGGCTCAAGCCCCTGAAGCTGCCTGAGGGCGGCGAGGGTGCGGGGCTTTTCTTTTTTGATACCTGCCTTAACGCGATTCGCTGCCTGCCGCTGATAGCCAGAGATGCGAAGAATCCCAACGACTGCGCCGTCTTCCCCCACGAGCTGACGCACGCGCCGGACGCGCTGCGCTATTTCGCCGCCGCGCACGCGCCGGAATTCGAAAGCCTGCAGGAGAGCGCCGCGCTCGAGGAGGCGGGCTATCTCAGGCAGATAGAGAGCCTTATAAAATACAAGACCTAGAAAGGAAAGGAAAATGCTGCAATTTGAGTTTTGGTTTTTTGCCCTCAGCTTTATTCTGGGCGCGGCCTTCGGGACGGCGGTATTTCTGCTGGCCCTGAGGCTCGCCGAGGAGGGCGGCGCGCTCTTGCCGGCGCTGTCCGAAAAGGAGGGCGGCGGGGACGAGAGCTATTTGAGACAGTTTGAGAACTTCATGAATTACGATGGAAGCGAGAGGGGGCAATTAAAGCTTGAAGACGGCGACAAGACCTGAGGAGATAAGAAAGGAATATGAGGCCTGCGTTTCCTACAACAGGGGAATAGGGCTCTACGACACGGTAAGGCAGAACGAGCAGTTTTACATCGGCAGGCAGTGGGAGGGGCTCAACGCTCCCGACCTCGACAAGCCCGTGCTCAACTTTTTGAAGCGGGTGGGCAGCTATATAGTTGCCATGCTCGTCTCCGACGACATAGCGGTTGAGGTGAGTCCCTTCGACCCCTCGCCCGAAAAGGAGCGCGCGGCAAGGCTGCTCTCCGCAGAGATAGAGAGGGTAATTGAAAACACTAAGGCGAAATCCCTAATGCGGGATATGCTGCGCAACTGCGTGGTGGACGGGGACGGCTGCTTTTACTGGTACTACGACTGCGCCGCAGAGGGGCCGCAGAGCGTGCGCGGGGATATCTGCCTGGAGCTCATAGACAACACGCGGGTGCTCTTCGGAAATCCTTTTATACAAGAAGTACAGAAACAGCCATATATACTGATTGTTAAGCGCGAACAGCTCGAGACGGTCAGGGAGCGCGCGCGGCGCTTTTCGGGGGCTAAGGCTCAGGATATAAGGCCCGACAACGACGCGCTCTACGCGGGGGAGAGCGCCTACAGCCCCTCTGATCTCGTTACGGTAATAGTTAAGCTCTACAGGCGCGAGGGCGGGGTATGGTTTACGGAGGTCACGCGCGACGCGGTGGTGCGCCCGGCGACTGACACGGGCTACAGGCGCTACCCGCTAAGCTACATGAGCTACGAAAAAATCAAGAACTCCTACCACGGGCAGGCGATCGTCACGGGGCTTATACCGAATCAGATAGCGGTGAACAAGCTCTGGGCCATGGCCATACACCACCAGAACACGATGGCCTTCCCGAAGGTTTTCTACGACCGGCTCAAAATTAAGAGCTGGAGCAACCGCGTGGGCGAGGCAATCGGCGTTGCGGGCAACCCCTCCGAAGCAGTTACCACGGCCTTTAAAGCGCCGGACATGTCCGCGCAGCTCATAGAGGTTGTGAACCGCACGATAGAGTACACCAAGGAGTTCATGGGCGCTTCGGACGCGGCGCTGGGCAATGTGAGGCCGGACAACACCTCGGCGATTATAGCCGTGCAGAAGGCTACGGCCGCGCCGCTCGATTTGCAGAGGCTGGCGCTCTACCAGTTCGTTGAGGACTATGTTCGAATAATAGCCGATATGATTTGCGCTACTTACGGGCCGCGCCGGGTGCGCTTTACGGACGAAAACGGCGAGCCGAGCTTTGAGAGCTTCGATTTCTCAAAGCTCGATTTGCAGTCCATGCAGCTCAAGGTTGAGGTAGGGGCTTCGGCCTACTGGAGCGAGCTGACCCAGCTCGGCACTCTGGACAGCCTCTTCGCCAAGGGCATTATAGACGACGCGCTGGTGTATCTTGAGAGCGTTCCGGACAGCTATATTCGCAACAAGGGGCGCATACTGCAAAGGCTGCGCGAGCGAAAGGACGAGCTCAAAATTCCCGCGCTTAAGGGGAAAACTCAGGCCAAGAGCTTTTCGGAGATTTTAAACGAGGGAAAGGAGAAGGCGAATGCTTTGCAAACACTGTAAAAACGAGCTCGCGATAAGCGCGAGCTTTACTCAAGCCGAAACAGACGCGAACGGGGCGACGAAGATTTTTTCCGTTGTGGATTTGAAGTGTACTGACGAGAACTGCCCCGAGGGCAGGAGGGGGCTGCCGGCAGCTCGCCTCAAGCGGCTTATAGTGAATAGCGCTCCGGACGGGAGCGCGGCGAGCTGCTGCGGCGTGCCGCTCGCCTACCTCGCCGAGGACAGCTACCGTCTGCCCGACGAGGCGCTGCTTATAAGTGAGAGCGAGACGGAGCTGCGCCTGCGCTGCCCGGGCTGCGCCAAGGAGACGAGGGTTAATATCGAAGGCAGGGAGAAGATATAACAGGCGGGGAACAGACAAGAATAAGGCAGAGCCGGCGCGGGCAGCTGCGCCAACTTACAAAAGCGCCTTATACGCGCGAGCGGCCTCGCAGTGCGCGAAGCGCGGGCGAGG
>JAUNBN010000105.1:2470-5350 GCA_030527085.1 Oscillospiraceae bacterium | reverse complement strand
AATCAGAGCGCGGCTACGACCTGTATTTCAACCAGAGCGTCCTTGGGCAGCCGCGCCACCTGAAAGGCCGCGCGCGCGGGCAGGTGCGAGGTAAAAAACTCGGCGTAGGCCTCGTTCATCGCGCCGAAGTCCGCCAGGTCTTTCATATAGACGTTCGCGCTCACTACACGGCTCAAATCCGCGCCGGCGCTTTTCAGCACCGCCTCGATGTTTTTGAGGCTTTGGCGCGTCTGCGCGGCTATGCCCTCGGGCATCTCCCCCGTCGCGGGGTCTATGGGAAGCTGGCCCGAAATATAGAGCAGGTCCCCGGCTCTCACAGCGCTGGAATAAGGGCCTATCGCCGCGGGTGCGCCCTCGGCCTTTATCATTTCTATATCCATTTTTCTCCCTTTCGATTTTGTTTTCGAGAGTAATTCTATTTTATTTGTACCACCCTGTCAAATATCCGCGCGGGGAGCACTCTTTCGCATCGGGAGCGGCCTATTTGCGTGTAAAATGCTGTATTCCCCCCGCCGAAGGCGGGGGAATACAACGGAAACCCGCGCGGGGAGCACTTTTTCGCGCGGGAGCGGCCTATTTGCGTGTAAAATGTAGTATTCCACCCCGCCGAAGGCGGTGTGGAATACTGCGAAAACTATTCGAGGAACACTCTTTCGCGGCTGCGGCCTTGCAATCGTCATGTAAAAGCGTATAATAACAGGCGTACACAAAGCTTTAAAGTGTAAATATCTGTTGTTAAGACCGCGCCGCTGAAATTTTAATCGAAGGAAAGCTTTGCATTTGACACAAAGGGAGCGCGAGATACTCAATATAATAAAGGCCCAGCCTGAGATAGAGCAGTCGGAGATAGCCTCCCGCCTTCATATCGCGCGCGCCTCCGTCGCGGTGCATATCTCGAATTTGCAGAAAAAGGGGCACATCCTCGGGCGCGCCTATCTTGTGAACGAGAGCGACTATGTAGTGGGCATAGGCGCGGCCAATGTCGATATACACGGCCGCAGCAAAAAGAGCTTTATAATGCACGACAGCAACCCCGGGCATATGCACATTTCCTGCGGCGGCGTGACCCGCAACATCTCAGAAAACTGCGCGCGCCTGGGAAGCGAGGTAAAGCTCATAACGGCGCTGGGCGACGACGCCTTCGCTCAGCTTATTCGCTCGAGCTGCCGCGCGGCGGGAGTGGACGCGAGCCGCAGCCTTGTGGTGCCCGGGCACCCCTCATCAACTTATATCTCCCTGCTCGACGAGCACGGCGAGATGTTCGTGGCGCTCTCGGACATGTCGGTGCTGCAAAGGCTGGATATGAGCTATCTGCGCCAGTGCGAGGGGCTCATAAAGGGCGCGAGGCTGCTCGTGCTCGATACGGGTCTGTCCGAGCAGTTGATTGAAGATATATGCGGGCAGTACGGGAAAGACCTTCCCATATTCGCGGAGCCGGTCTCTACAACCTACGCCGAGAAGCTCAAGCCCTGCCTTGGCAGCATACACACCGTCAAGCCCAACCGCCAGGAGCTGAGCGTCCTGAGCGGGACAGAGGTTCAAAGCGCCGACGACGTAAAAAGAGCCTGCGAGATACTTATAGAAAAGGGCGTGAAGAGGGTTTTTGTCTCGATGGGCAGCGAGGGCTGCTTCTATATGGACTGCGAGGGCAACACCGCGAGCCGCGCCTTAAGGCCGCTCGAGGAGATGGCCAACGCCACCGGCGCGGGAGACGCCTTTATGGCCGCCGTGGTATACTCTTTTATGAACAAACTCCCCCTGGAAAAAACGCTGGACTTCGCGCTCGCCGCAGGCATAGCGGCGATAAGCAGCGAGGACACCATAAACCCGTCGATGAGCGCAGGCTTGATAGAAAAGATAATTAAGGAGAGAAGCTTATCATGAATACAGAGGAATATCTCAGCATAGCGCCCGAAATAGCCGCGGCAGTAGAAAAGAAGCTCCCGGTAGTGGCGCTTGAGAGCACTATATTGAGCCACGGAATGCCCTATCCGCAGAACGTGGAGTTTGCCCACAGGGTAGAGGAGATAGTGCGCGCCGAGGGCGCTGTTCCCGCCACTACCGCGATAATAGGCGGGAAGCTCAAGGTGGGTCTTAACGCCGCAGAGCTGGAGCTTATGTGCAGGGCCGAAAACGTCGGCAAGGTGAGCCGCCGCGACGTGGCCGTCTACCTCGCCTCGGGCAGGACCGGCGCGACCACCGTTGCCACTACCATGCTCATAGCCGCGCTCGCGGGAATTAAAATCTTCGCGACGGGCGGTATTGGCGGCGTACACCGCGGAGCCGCCGAGACAATGGATATAAGCGCCGATTTGCAGGAGCTGGCCCACACCCCCGTAGCCGTAGTGGGCGCGGGCGCGAAATCCCTTTTGGACATAGGACTCACGCTCGAGTATCTGGAAACGATGGGTGTACCGGTTATAGGCGTAGGCACCGAGGATTTCCCGGCCTTCTATTGCCGCAAGAGCGGCTACAAGCTCGACTACGCGGCCTCCGGCCCCGAGGAGATAGCGAGAATACTCAAGACAAAGTGGGACCTGGGCCTCGAGGGCGGCGCACTCATAGCCAACCCCATACCCGAGGAGTACGAACTCGATTTCGAGGAGATGGAGGCCGTTATTAACCGCGCGCTGGCGCTGGCAGAGGAAAAGGGCGTACGCGGCAAGGACACCACCCCCTTCCTGCTCACGCACATAAAGGAGATGACTGAGGGCGTTTCCTTCGCCTCCAATCTGGAGCTGGCCTACAACAACGCGAGAGTGGCCTCGCGCATCGCCGCGGCTTTAAGCAGGCTGGACTAGGCCAAAGTACGAAATGTACGGCATTAAGACCCGCCTCGAGAGAGGCGGGTCTTGTCTTGCGCGGCGATTTTTGCAGAAA
>JAUNBN010000105.1:0-2443 GCA_030527085.1 Oscillospiraceae bacterium | reverse complement strand
GGCGCTTCTACCTCCCCTGCCAGCCTATCTTTTTGAGGAGAGTATTTTTCCATTTACACAGCGGGTAGTAAAAAAGCATAAAGGCTATGAACCAAAGGCCGCCCGCGGCAATCAAAAAGAAGTAAGAGACGTCAGAGGATGGGAAGAGGTGCCGGTAGAGCGGGCCGCTGTTGTTGAACAGGCCTATTAAGTATTCGTGCGTAAGGCAGATGAAAAGCGAGTTTTGACCGTAACTCTCGAGCAGGCGGCATTGCCCTATACCCATTGAAATCAACGCGACACCCACAGAGCCAAGGGTTCCCGTCAGCGCGAACAACCAGTAGTTGGGGAAGTGCATCTGCGCGAGGTCGAAATAGCTGTCGTAGGCAGAAGCGATAAGCGTTACGGCAGCCAGGAGGAGCGCCCCCGACAAAAGGAGCTTCACCCTGCCGAGAGACAGGGTGCGCAAAGAGGCCTCGGCGGGAAACAGGAAGGCGGCTATTGAGCCAACAGCCACAAAGAAGGCGCCGTAGACCGCCCTTTGGAGACCGAAGGGGAGAAAGGGCTGTGCGCGATATGTGAAATACCCCGAAACGTAAAGACAGACGGCGAAGCTAAGATAAAAAAATAGCTTCTTTTGGACCTTTGCGCGTGAGCACAGCCGGACGATGAAGAACCACAGGCATTGTGAGATAAAGAGGATGGGCAAAAACCAGGCGGAGGGATTTGCGAGATTGCCGTAAAGGAAATAATGAGGCAGATGTGCCGCGGTTAATCCTCCCCATAACAGGCGCAGGGCGGCGCCGACGAGGGTAAATAAAAACCAGGGCGCTATGAGCGACTTCAAGCGCCGCTTGACGAAGTCCGCTGGGCTCGCTTGGAAGTCCGCCGTGTATCCGGACAGGATAAAAAACATAGGTACATGGAATGCATAGAGAGTATATAAGATCAGCCTGAAAAAGGCCGCTCCCAGAACCTGTTTCGGAATATAATGCCCTACGGCTATGAGCGCGATAGCCGCGCCCCGCGCTATATCTATCCAAGAGTATCTCTGTCGTATTTCTGCCATTAAGCACCTCGTAAGCTTCAAGCGGCGGCAACAGAGATTATACACAAAAAGAAGGCTGCGGACAAGTTGATTCCCGTGCCGGGAGTGTCCCGCCGCGTTGGTTTTTCGCTGTATTTCCCCCGCCTTCGGCGGAGGAAATACAGCATATTACACGCTCAAGGGACACTCCCCCGTGCCGGGAGCATCCCGTTCGCGCGGAAACTGCACTCTGGCTCCCTCGCGCATCGCCGCGGCCCTGAGCAAGCTTAACTAGCCTATCAAAATAATTGTTTTAATCCCGCCTCTTTAGAGGCGGGATTTATATTGGGGGGCGCGGTTCTCGCTTAAGGTCTGCGCCTGCCGCCTGTCCCGCCTGCGGTAGAGCGAGGCGAGCAGCGCGCTGTTTATTATAGCCAGCAGGCAGAGGACGAAGAGCAGCGCCTTAGTTATGTCGTTGTCTATAAAGGCCATGGCGGAATTGAAGCGGTCAATAATTACGAGCACCAGCAGCATTCCTGCCAATACTATTTGCAGATGGCAAACAATTTTTCTGAAAGCATTCATTTTTTCACTCCGCCGCTATGTAGATTATATCGCTAGAGGTGCGCCCGCCGTCCACGGGCTCGTTTACTATCTCGCTGCCGAAGGTCATTACCGAGGTCTTGCCGCCGTCGAGGTTGTAGGCGACTTCGCAGCCCAGACTCTCCATAAAGGCGGCGAGCTGCGCTAAGGTCATTCCGTCGCTGTCCTCGCTGCGGCCGTCCACGGTCACGAAGCAGTAGTGCCCCGGCTCATAATAGCCTATGGCCGTTCGGGGGTTGCGCGAGGCCACGCGGCTTGAAAAATCGCTGAGGGCCGCGCCGTCCTCATCCAGCAGCGAGGGCCCGAAGCACCAGGCCTGCCAGGCTCCGAGCTCCATAGCCTCCTCGGCGTCGAATTCCTCGGCGGAATAGGTTTCCATAATTCCGTCGGAATAGAGAACGCAGACGTCCGCGTTGGGCTCGCTGCGGTAGAGCACGCCGTTGCGAATAACAACGCCGTTTTCAGTGGAGTTGCCGTAGTAGTCGCCGTTTATGGCGCAGACAGCGCCGACGGCAAGCGCCATGTCGAGCGGGTGCTCGCGGAAGCCGCGCCCGTAGGTTCCCTCGGCGAAATAGCTGCGCAGGCTGCTGATGTCGTCAATATAAATATCTATGACATGGCAGACTATACCGTCTTGCTCATAGCTCAGAAGCTCGGCGCGCACGCTCTCGCTCTCGTAGAGCGTCTCTGTCACGAGAGCCTCGGCGCCGGAGGAGTCCTCGCTCTCCCCGTTCTCAAGCGAGGACGCGCCGCCCTGCGAGCTTATCAGCGAGCCCCCGCCCGAAATGCTCTCCGCGCCGCTCTGCGGCGAGAGCGCCACAGGCAGGACGTGGT
>JAUNBN010000104.1 GCA_030527085.1 Oscillospiraceae bacterium | reverse complement strand
AGAATACCCCTTAAGGCACGTAGCGGCGCTCGGTTTTATTAAGCTCGCCTAAAACTGCGTTACGGACTGGTAGACCGCTACTATGCGGTTCCAGGTCTGCGTGCCTATGACGCCGTCTGTCGTGAGGCCGAAGAGCCCCTGGAATACAACTACGGCGTTGCGCGTCGCCGTGCCGAAGATACCGTCTATACTGAGCTGAGGTATGCTGGTGAAATAGCTGCCTATGACGTTTAAATAGCGCTGCATGAGGCTCACGTTCGAGCCCGTGCTGCCCGACCTTAAGGCTGTACCGGGGTACTGCGGATTGAGGGGCGTGGCGCTGTTCATATAGGCGTAGTAGGTCTCGTAGAGCTGTGTCCAGGTGCGCGGACCCGCTATGCCGTCGGCGGTGAGGCCGCGTTTGGTCTGAAAGGCCGTGACCGCCTCCTGCGTCATGGTGCCGTAAACGCCGTCCACGGTTATATTCATGAGCTCAGGATAGAAGGCGGCGGCGGAATTGAGCAGGTATTGCAGCAGGGTAACGCTCTCGCCGTAGTCGCCGTAACGCAGCGTAACATTGGGCTGGGGCGAGACCACCGTGGGCGAGGTTATGCCCTCGCTGCCCAGTTCCGCCAGCTTTTTGACAGAGGCGAAGATGTAGCTGAGCTTATACCAGGTAGCGTAGCCCACTATACCGTCGGCGGTGAGGTTGAAAGTCTGCTGGAATTGTATCACTGCCGCGCGCGTCGCCGAGCCGAAGATGCCGTCTATAGTTCCCACGCTCGGAATGAGCGGGTAGTTGACCCTTATGCGCGTGAGCTGTGTCTGAACTACCGCCACGGCCGTACCCGAGGAGCCCACCGAGAGCGCGGCTCCGGGATAGGAGCTCTGCGCGCCCTCGGCCAGCGGCGCTACATATAAGGAGACCTCGTCGCCGTAGTAGTAGCGCAGTATCTGGATGGGCGAATAACCCTCGTTGGCCAGCGTCACCGTCCCCCACTGCTTGAGCCCCGGGCAGGTGGCGGTGGTGCCGTTGCAGTATTCGGCGTAAAATGGCTCTATAAAGTTGCTCTTGCGAATATAGGTGCTGAAGATGCTGTCCACTATCTCGCTCACATTATCGTAGATATTGCGCCCGTAGACGAAGTACTGGTCGAAGCTCGTGGAATTGGTTATGTCGAAGGCGTAGCCGCGGCTGGGGTACCACTCGGTGAAAAAGCGGTTGAGCACGAGAGAAATCTGGCAGTAGATATTGGCCCGAAGCGCGCTCTCCGGCCAGGTCGGGTAAATCTCCGAGCAACAGACGTTTTTAATGTAGTGGGTAAAGGACACGGTCACGTTCTCGGCGCTCTCCGTGGGGCGGCCGAGATGCACTCGCACGCTTTCGGGAATGGCTACTATATCGAGAATGGCGGGAGCAACCCCCTCGGAGGGCGTCTCCTGCCCGCTGCCCGCGTCCACCCTGTTGGCGGGTATCTCTATTGAAACAGGCGTGTTGTACTGCGTGCCGGTGCCCGCGGTTATGTACAGCGGCTCCGCCACGACGGGCAGAATCGAGGTAATACCGTCGAAGACCTGAACGCCCGTTATCCTGACGCTGCGGTAGCGCTCCGCCTCGACATAGACAGTGCAGGTGGAGTAGACCTCACCCTCATATTCGGGTTCAAGCGAGAGCGAGGCGTCCGGCGCGTCTATCTCAACGGCTTCGGTAACCCCCGAGGCGTTTGTGACAAGGTCTGTATAAGTCCCGTCGCTTCTCTCTACCCTTACTCCCGCGAGCACGGGCAGCGCTTCATTCGCTGCCCTGACCTCGACTTTTATATAACCCTTTCCCATATGATAATTCCCCCTTTTTTCGGTTCACGCCATTATATGAGCGCGCCTTAAAAGGGGGAACATTTATACTTATTCCACGACTATGTAAAAATAATACTGCGCCTCTCCCCGCTCGAAAGCGGCGTTTACGCGGTAGAGATAGGCTCCCTTTTCGTAGGGGACGGTAAGGTCTCCGTTTATATCGAAAAAGCTGTAGCTGTAGCTCTCGGAGCGCAGCACCTCGAGCGCGAGCAGCGGCTGAGAGAAGCTAAGCTCCAGGCTCTCGCCGCCGAGCAGCAGGGCGGGGGCAGGATTTATCTCTGAGACGTCCGGGGCCTCACGGCTCGCGGAAGCGCCGAAGGAGAAGCTCCAATCAAAGGCGCTTATTATAACTGGCACTTCCTCGCTGTCGGCCGTTACGGTGAGCTTGGCCACGGCGTACTCAGGGTTGTTGACGTCTATAAGCTCCTTTACGGCGAAAGAAAGACCGCCCGCTGCAATTAAGAGGAGCAGGGCTATAATTGTTTTCTTAATACTCACTTTCAGGCGCTCTCCGCAAAATATTCTCCGGCTTGCAGGGCGCACTGCGCCTCCAGCTCCTCTTCGGAAGAAGCGGCGAGGGCGACTTGGGCTATCTCTTCGGGGAACTGCCCGGCTATCTCGGACGACAGGTCCTCGCCGGAGGGCTGCCAGTAGTCCGTGAGGATATAGTCCTCGAGCTCATGCGCAAAGCTTATCGCAACGAGGGAGTAGCTGCTGTGAAGCAGCTCGGCCGCAACGCTTTCGCCCTCGTTATAGGTGCAGTACATAGCCTCGGCGTAGACGGTTATCATCGTGCCGGTGTCGGCACTGCCTATGATATTGTGAGCCTCTGCGGCATAGGCTCCGGAAGTATGCTCCGAGAAGTTCGCGGCCAAAACGGCCTCGGAGACCTTTTCGTCCAGCCCTGTGGGCAGCGGCACGCCCGAATTGTCCGAAGCTACGCTTATAACTGCCTCCGTTTGGGCGGTGTAGGCCAGGGCGTCCTCTTCGGCACTCTCGAGCTCGGGAGCTTCCTCGGGCGCTACGGCAAGACCTGTCTCGGCCTCCGCGCCGCTCACCGCGGCTTCCGAAGCAGCGCCGTAGGAGCTCGTTGCGCTTTCGGCGTCAGCGCTCTCTCCCGCGCCAAGTGAGCCCTGCCTGAGGGAGAGTACGGTTATAACGGCCGCCGCGCAGATGAGCACTATTCCGGCCGCTGCGCTTAATACCCGCTTCCATTTGGGAGAAGGCGCGACTTCTATTACTGCGGCGCGCTTTTTCAAAGCTTCCGCCACTCTCCCCGCCTCAAGGCTCATGGGGAGGGGAGGGTCTTTAAATTCTTTTTTAAGGCGCTCTTCAAATGCGCTGAGATCGTTTTTCATTCTCTTTTTCTTATTCCCTCTCCATTATGGCTCTCATCTTGGCCAGCGCCCTCATCTGCTTTGACCTGACGGTGTTGGGATTCAGGGACATTATCTCCCCTACCTCCTGGGAGCTGTAGCCCTCGCAGACGCTGAGCACGATAACTCCCCTCTCCTCCTTTGAGAGCGACGAGAGCGCTCTCATGAGGTCTATGTTGTCTGTTATGGCGGCTTCGTCCGCCGCCGCGGCCTCGGCGTTCTCGGGCAGCTCCTGGGTTGCGCCGTAGTAAACCGCGCCGCGCCGCCTTCGGGATTTGTTGTAGAGGATTTTGAATATCCAGCCTTCAAAGGCCTCGGGACTGCGCAGCGCCCCTATGCCTGCAAAGGCGTCCGCCACGGTCTCCATGACAACGTCCTCCGCGTCCTCAACCGTTCCGATTAGGTAATAGGAGGTCTTATATTAAGCTCTATTATAGTGCGAGTACAGCGCGGCAAAGGCGTCGGCGTCTTTTTTTCGCGAGGCTTCTACCAGACTTACAAGCTTTTCCTTTTCCAAAACGCGGCTCCGTTTTGCCCCTCAAAATTTAAGGGGGCAAAGACTTTAATTATTGTTGCATCGATTATAGCCTTTTAGGCTTAAATTAACAAGTTTTCTCACCTGTAAGCCCTTAAAAGAATAAAATGCTGTGTATTCAGAAAAAAGGAGTGCCCCGATTGCGCTTTTTTCGCCGTATCCGCTTTTGGGCCGCTCCCGAGAAAAACGGGGGTATGAGCTTGCTTATCTTAAAATGCGACCTTGGAGCTTTGAGCTTCAACGCGCAGCACATAAAGGAACTCACGCAAACGCCGCTTATAGCCGTTTTAAAAAGCGAGGCCTACGGCGCGGGAGCGCCGGAATGCGCGAGGGCGCTAGAGGGTGAGGCGCTGGCCTTCGCAGTAGCCGAGGCGAGGGAGGCAGAGGCCTTAAGGCGCGCGGGGATAAAAAGCGATATAATGATACTCGGCTGCTCGGGGGAGGAGGAGCTTTCAGCCTCCTGCGAGGGCATTATACCCGCCATAGACCGCGCCGAGCTGATTAAAGAGCTCTACCGCCGCAACCCCTTCGCCCGCCTTCAGCTGCGTCTGGATTTGGACGGCAGCGGCCTGGGGCTCGACGAGCGCGGCTTTATACGGGCGCTTGAGGAGCTGGAGGAGAGGCCTACGCTCGAACTCTGGGGCGTTTTCGCCCACTGTCCCTCGATTTACAGCGGGGGCGACTGCGAGGCGCTCGCGCGGCGCTTCGACCGCCTCTGCGAGCTGGCGCGCCCCTTAAACCCCGCGCTCATACGCCATATAGCTACGAGCGCGGCGCTCTCAAAGGAATGCCTCTATTTCGACGCCCTGCGCCTGGGCACCGCGCTTATGGGTCTGCCCTCCTCGGAAGGGCAGGCTATGGAGCCCTTAAGACCCGTGCTCTCTTTGAGCTCGCGGCTGGTAAGGGTGTTTCAGTCGAAAAGCGAGCTCGCCTTCTACGACGGCTATGTGGATTTCGGCCGTATCTCCCTCGCGGGCGTAGTCGCGGCGGGCTACGGGGAGTTGCCCGCGCTGCTGGGCAGGAAGAACGTCCGCGCAGCTGTGAGAGGCCGAACGGTGCCGCTCGTGGGCCGCGCCTCCATGAGTCACATGATAGTCGATTTGAGCGCCGTTCCCGATGCGGCACAGGGCGACGAGGTCGTGTTTGTGGGCAAGAGCGGCGAGAGCCAGATGAGCGCGGCGAGCTTCGCCGCCTCCTGCGGTGTTTCGGTCTGCCGGGTCGAGGGCGCGCTGATGTGTACCCCCTCGGCGCGGCGCAAATACCTGCACGAGGAGGAGCGCGGCAGATGAAGCCCTTTGTGAAAAACTCGAAAACACAGATAATAAGCCCCGCCGAGTTCAGAATGCCCGGCGAAGGCGATGTTGACGAGATTATGCGCTTGCAATCCGAGCTGAGCGAAGAGGACAAAAAGCTATATCTTGAGGGCGCAAGGGAGGATTTCGAGCGCCTCACGCAGCGCGGCGAGCTAGCGGGATTTTTCACCGAAGGCCGGCTTATAGCTCTCTGCGCCCTCCTTCCGCCAGGCGCGGGAGAGGGACTGGACGCCGATTTGCAGCTCCCCTGCGAGCCGCCGCGAACCGCCGAGCTCGAACGCTATTTCGTCTCGCCCCTCTACCGCGAGAACGGTCTGGGCGCTGAGCTCGTG
>JAUNBN010000103.1 GCA_030527085.1 Oscillospiraceae bacterium | reverse complement strand
CCGCCCTTCGGGCGGCGGGCCCGGCGGCGAAGCCGCCGGGCGCAGTCTTCAGCGAAGCTGAAGACTTCCGTTCTTTTGTTTCTTTTCTATGAAGAAAAGAAATCAAACAGGGCTATAAGGAGGTACTATATGTCCCGCAAAGGCTATGTAAGCGTCTTTTCTACCCGCTATGCCGGGGCCGAGATGCAGTATCTTTTTTCCGAGGAGTTTAAATTCACCACCTGGCGAAGACTCTGGACGGCGCTCGCGCGCGCCGAAAAGGAGCTCGGGCTGCCGATAAGCGAGGAACAGCTCTCCGAGCTGGACGCCAATATAGATAATATCAACTACGAGGCCGCCGAGGCGCGCGAAAGTCAAGTGCGCCACGATGTTATGAGCCATGTCTACGCCTACGGCCTGCAGTGCCCCTCAGCGGCGGGCGTTATCCACCTCGGGGCCACGAGCTGCTATGTCGGCGACAATACGGATATAATCATAATGCGCCGCGCGCTGGCTATCATACGCAAAAAGCTCCTGCGTTTAATAGAGTTGCTAGCGGATTTTTCAGACAAATACAAGGCCCTGCCCTGCCTGGGCTACACTCATTTGCAGCCCGCCCAGCTCACCACCCTGGGCAAGCGCGCCGCAACCTGGCTCTACGACTTCTACCTCGACTATCTCGAGGTAAAAAGGCGCGAGAGCGAGCTCGCCCTGCTCGGCAGCCGAGGCGCAACGGGCACTCAGGCCAGTTTCCTCGAGCTGTTCGAGGGTGACGAGGCGAAGGTCGAGGTGCTGGAGGGGAAAATCGCCTCGGAACTGGGCTTTGAGCGCGTTGTGCCGGTAAGCGGCCAGACCTACACCCGCAAGCAGGATTATCTCGTTTTGAGCGCGCTCGCCTCCCTCGCGGCCAGCGCTTCCAAGCTCGCAACAGACTTGCGCCTGCTCGCGAGCTTTAAAGAGGTAGAGGAACCCTTTGAAGAACATCAAATAGGTTCCTCAGCCATGCCCTATAAGCGCAACCCCATGCGCTCCGAGCGCGTCTGCGCGCTGGCGCGCTATCTTATGGCGGAGCTTTTAAACCCCCTGCTCACCGAGGCCTCGCAGATGTTCGAGCGCACGCTGGACGATTCCGCAAACCGCCGTCTGAGTATCTCCGAAAGCTTTCTCTGCGCCGACGCGATACTGAATATACTGCTCAATATCTGCAAATCGCCTGTGGTCTACGAGAGGGTCATAGCCGCGCGAATAGAGGCCGAGCTGCCCTTTATGGCTACGGAGAACATCCTTATGGAGGCCGTAAAGCGCGGCGGAGACCGCCAGCTCCTGCACGAGCGCCTGCGCGAGCACTCCCTGGCCGCCGCCGACAAGGTAAAGCTCGAGGGCCGAGAAAACGACCTGCTCGAGCGCATAGCCGCGGACGAGAGTTTTTCTTTGACTTTGGATGAGCTCAAGACCATGCTGAACCCCCAGAAGTTCACGGGCCTTGCCGCAAGGCAGACCGAGAGCTTTTTAAAGGAGTATATCCGCCCGCTTTTAGATGAAAACAAAGCGCTGCTGTCCGAGATTGATGTTGAGGATATCAAGGTCTGAGCTGCAAAGCGCTTTTTTGAAAAACGCCGTTATTTCTCCCGCCGTAGGCCAATGTCATTAAGTGTCTAAAATGATTTTAAAAGCCTTACGCCCTCATAATTCCGGCTCAACTGTGCTATTTTTAGGAGCTCATCCCGTCTTTGGCGGGATGAGCTCCTAAACTAAGTAATATTGCGCCGAAGGCGGGATAAATACAATGCCTGCACGCTTTTGGCCCCCTCTGGCCTTATTTGCGGTCGAAGAAGGGTGACTTGCCGCTTACAGAGAGGGGTATTCCCAGCGCCGAGCGCACTTCCTCCCCGAAAAGTCCGCTCTCGATCGCCGCGGCTCCCACAGAGTACATGACCCGCGTATCCACCCGCGCGTCCGCCGCCGCCGCGCAGGCCGAGCCCACGGCTATGCCGAGGTTTATCTCGTCGAAGTTTGGCAGCAGCCCGCCGTCCTCCCCCGCGCCCTTCGTGCCTATGAGCACCACCGCTCCGGCCTTGCGCAAGCAGCCCGCGTCCCTTATAAAGAAGGCGTAGCCCTCGCCCTTTTCTCCGGCTATGCTCTCCATATGGGCGGCGAGGGCGTCCTTGTCCTCGCCGGTCAGGATAAGCGTGCAGATAAGGTCTATCCCACGGGCCTTGGGCGCGGTGCGCGCCGCGGCGCACATGCGGTTTGCCGCCTCAAGCAGCGCGGCGTTTTCGGCTGTTTTTGAATCGTAAATCATTTCTAATGCCTCCTTTTAGTCAATTGTTTAATCAATTTCTAAATATGGCCCCCAGGCCCCGATAAGCCGCTCGAGCGACCAGGCGGCGTTCGCCGGACTGGTTGAGGGCAGCCTCACGGCCTTTCCGTACAGCGGCTCGCAGAAGCGCTTGTAGAGCTCCGCGGCGGCCGCCCCGTTTGCGAGAACGCGCTCTATTGGGCAGCTGTCGATTATTCTTGAGAGGTCGTTCGGCCTGGCATTCTTAATGCTTGAGTCCGAGCTCGCTCTTATCTCGCATTCCGCGATAACATCCCAGAGCGCAACTCTGTTTCTCAGCAGCAGCTCCTTTTTCTCCGGGATACTCTCGGGCATATTCTCGCAAAAGACCCCCGCCAGCACAGCCCAAAAGCGGTTGCGGGCGTGTCCGTAGAAAAAGCCCTGCTCCCTCGAGCGCGCCGAGGGAAAGGAGCCCAGCACGAGCACGCGCGAGCGCTCGTCGAAAACCGGGTCTATGCCGTGCTCAAGCTTTTGAAAGCCCGCTTTCAATCCTAAAGTCAATTCCTCTCCGAAATAGGAGTATTCCTGTTGCGCGTCAAATGCCCGCTCTTGGTTCACTCACACGAAAGTTGTAAAGAGCTTTTATCTGTGTTAAAATTCTTAGTGCATCGGGGTGTGGCGCAGCTGGTAGCGCGCGTGCTTTGGGAGCATGAGGCCCGGGGTTCGAGTCCCCGCACTCCGACCACGGCGTCGCAAGCTGTACTCGCTTGCGACGCCGATTTGTGTTCCTGTTTTGCGGCGTCGGCTCGCTCGCTTCGCTGCTCCGCCTCTCCGCAAAAAGCCGTCGCCGCTTCGCAGGCTAAGCCCTTGTAAACGTGGGCTTTTAACGCCCGCTCGCGCTTTGGGCTTTTTGCGTTAATGCTTCGCATGGTCAAGTAAAGGTCAAGAGCAAAGGGCGCGCTGCCGCAAGTCGTACTCACTCGGCGCCGTCGTTTCATATACTAATGTTAATGCGAAAGCATAAAAAGGTCAAGCCGCCTTCGGCGGGAGGGGCTATAAGCGTGTCAAACGCCGTACTCCCCCACCTTCAGCCAATGTCATTTAACTCGAGCGGGGAAAAGGTTCTTTAAGCTGGAGGCCCCTGTGTTCCGGCTCGGCCTGTGCATGCTTTTCAGTGCCCCCGCCGAATACGGGGGCGTACCGTAAAAAAACGCGCTAACGGAGCACTCCTTTTTTGCGTCCCGGCTTGCATATTTATCCTTTAGATATTAAACTGTTAGCGTTACTTTTTTTCAGTCGGTGGTAATAAAATGACTTTTAATCGAATAGCCAAAATCTCAGCCGCGGCGCTGGCTGCGCTTTTGGCCTTCATATTTCTCAATGTAAAGCCTCTGGAAAACGCCGCAGTCTCCGCGGCGGCAATAGAACACCCCTACGCCTCCTCGATTGTCGAGCAGAGCGGCGAGCTTCGCGAGAGCCTCTCCGAATCCAACCGCCAGCTCTACGACGTTATCAAAGAGGGGCTGCTCGAGTGCGAGAGCGAGATTCTGGTTCGCCGCTTCAGCTATGTGGAGCAGGACATACAGGACGTGATGTGGTACATAATGCAGGACAGTCCCGAGATATTCTGGGTTGAGTGGGCCTGGAACATACACTCGCGCAGCGACGGCTTTATCGTCTCACCCTCCTATATATTCACAAAAGAGGAGGTCGAAACGAAGCGCGCCGAGCTGGAGGCGGCGGTGAATGCGCTCGCGGCCGAGGCCGAGGAAAAGGGCATGACCTCCACAGAGCTCGACAAAACCCGCTTCGTACACGATACCCTGATAAACAGCTGCTCCTACACCGAAAACAGCGGCGACACCGTAATACACACCTCCTACGGCGCGCTGGTGCTCGGGCAGGCGGTCTGCGACGGCTACGCCCACGCGGCGCGGCTGCTGCTCTCGCGGCTGGGCGTTCAGACCCGCTATGTAGAGGGCGAGGCCGTAAACGACGGCATGGTAGAGGGGCACGCCTGGAACCTCGTTCAGGTTGACGGCGGCTACTACCATATGGACATAACCTGGGACGACGGCGACCACAAAACCGATGAGGGAGAGGCCACCAACGTAGTCTCCTACACCTACTTCCTCGTGAGCGACGAGGAGATAGGTATAGACCACAGCATTCAAAACAAGGCCGAGCTGCCCGACTGCGGCGGCTACGACTACTTCGGCAAAATGGGTCTTTCCGCCGCTGATTTCGACGACATCGCGGACGACGTGGCCGGGGCGCTCTTCCAAAATATTATAGACGGTCGTTACTTTGTGCAGTTCAAGATAATCGACCCCGCCGAGTTTGAGGCCATGTCCGGCGAGGATATCTTCCAAAACGGCCTGACAGACGTGCTGGACAGCGTTAACGAAATGCTTGAGGACGGCGATTACACCCAAAGGGTCGAGGACAGCCGCTGCCGGACGCACCGCGACGAGGAGCACAGCACCATACTGATTGTTTTCGAGGAGGAGGACTGAGTCCTCCGAAAGCGGCTTTCAAGCCCGTTCGCCAAGGGCGGCGGAATTCAGTGGAAACGTCCTTGCAGGCTTCACAGTCCCGCGAAACTATAAAGAAGCCCGCAGCCCGTCATGCCAAGACGGACGCGGGCTTTGTGCTGAAATCCTTTATGCGCTTAACCGCAGCAGGGGTTATTCGCGGCCGCTTTGGAGCTTTCCGCCCTAAAGCCGCCGAGCATCAGTCCCCGGCAAAGGGCACTACATCCTTGACGGCGTCCCGAGCGCTTATCTCCGCGTCGCCATTATCAATATCGATAAGGCGGTATCTGTCGCAGCCCATGCCCAGCTCCTTCATGTAGGAAAGCTGGCGCAGGCCGCGGCGGCTCTCGATGCGCTCAACCAAATCATGGTGCTCATCTTCTTTCATGGCGTAGACGAGGTCTACCGAGGCCTGGTCCGCCGCCAGAATGTCCGCGGACGCGCAGATGCCTACATTGGGCGTAACTACCGGCTGGGCCGCAACGCCCTCGCAGTCGCAGGAGACGGACATATTGCGCATCACATTTATAAACACTATATGCTCGCCGAAGTGGTCTGTCACCGCCTTGGCGGACTCCATCATGCGCTCCATGAACTCCTCTTT
>JAUNBN010000102.1 GCA_030527085.1 Oscillospiraceae bacterium | reverse complement strand
AAGGGTTCAGTATTTATTCAGTATTCTCCGTCTTCTGCGGGGAATATACTGTGAAAAGCTTATGCGGTCGGAGCGCTCTCGAAGCGAAAGCTTTGGCGCTTTATATCTCTTTTGGTCGAGTGGTAAAAAAGGGTTGACAACGCCCTGCCGAAATAGTATAAATCAATTTGTATTAAGCTTTTAAACAGCTTTAAGGAGTAAAATATGATTTTTGAAAAGATAAGAGAAATACTTTGCAGTCAGCTCGACCTCGACGAGGACAGAGTCACAATGGAGTCCAGCATAGTGGACGACCTCGGCGCTGATTCGCTCGATGTGGTAGACCTCGTTATGTCCCTCGAGGAGGAGTTCGACCTCTCCATCCCCGATGAGGAGGTGGCGAACCTCAAGCAGGTTGGCGACCTTGTGAGGTACATCGAGGCCAATATCTGAGCCTGCGGCCCGGCAGCGAGACCGCGCGCGGAAAAGCCCTTTTCTTCCGCGCGCTTTTACTTTATAATAAAAACAGAAGCTCATCTCAGAAGACGAAAGGAATTGCATTATGGCACAGGACAAAAAAGCGGTGGAGGCCATAACCCCCATAAACGAGGATTTCGGCCAGTGGTACACCGACATAGTTAAAAAGGCCGAGCTGGTGGACTACTCGGCGGTAAAGGGCTGCGTCATACTGCGACCTTACGGCTACGCTATCTGGGAAAACATACAGGCCATACTCGACAGAATGTTTAAAGAGACGGGCCACGAGAACGTCTCCATGCCGCTCTTTATCCCCGAGAGCCTGCTGCAAAAGGAAAAGGATCATGTTGAGGGCTTTGCCCCCGAGGTCGCCTGGGTAACTCAGGGCGGCAGCGAGCCGCTCGCCGAAAGGCTCTGCGTTCGCCCCACCTCCGAAACGCTTTTCTGCGACCACTTCTCGCGCGTTATACACTCCTACCGCGATTTGCCCATGCTCTACAACCAGTGGTGCTCGGTGGTGCGCTGGGAGAAATCCACCCGCCCCTTTTTGCGCTCGCGCGAGTTTCTCTGGCAGGAGGGGCACACCATGCACGAGACGGCGGCCGAGGCCGAGCAGGAGACCCAGCGAATGCTGGATATCTACCGCGAGTTCTGCGAAAAGTATTTGAAGATTCCTGTACTTGCGGGCCGCAAGACCGATAAGGAAAAATTCGCGGGCGCGGTAGCCACCTATACAATAGAGGCCATGATGCACGACGGCAAGTCACTGCAAAGCGGCACAAGCCACTATTTCGGAGACGGCTTCGCGCGCGCCTTCGACGTTAAATTTGCCGCGCGCGACAACAGCCTGCAATACCCCCACCAGACCTCCTGGGGCGTTTCAACGCGCATCATAGGCGCTATCATAATGACCCACGGCGACGACAACGGCCTTATTCTGCCGCCCGCCGTAGCTCCCATTCAGGTAGTTGTGGTGCCAATAGCGGCGCATAAGGAGGGCGTGCTCGAGGCGGCTGCCTCTCTCGCAGAGAAGCTTAAGGCCGCCGGGCTGCGAGTCAAACTCGACGACAGCGAGCAGAGCCCCGGCTGGAAGTTCGCCCAGCACGAGATGCGCGGCGTGCCGCTCAGAATAGAGCTGGGCCCGCGCGATATCGAAGCCGGTCAGTGCGTGGCTGTCAGGCGCGACACGGGCGAAAAGGCCATCCTGCCCCTGGAGGGGCTTGAAAACGGCGCTAAGGAGCTTTTGAGCGCGCTCGAAGGGGGCATTTTCGAGCGGGCGCTCAAGAACCGCGAGCAGCGCACCACCGCCTGCGCCGATATGGCCGAGCTCGAGGCCGCAGTCGCAAAGGGGCCGGGCTTCTACAAGAGCATGTGGTGCGGCGACAGGGCATGCGAGGAGGCCATGAAGGAAAGGCTTGAGATAAGCTCGCGCTGCCTGCCCTTCGAGCAGGAGCGTTTGAGCGACGTCTGTCCTGTCTGCGGCAAAAAAGCCGAACATATGATAGTCTGGGGCAGCGCATATTAAAAGACCAAACAAAGAAACTCCCCGACTGTTTTCAGGCGGGGGTTTGCTTCGCACCGCAAGCTTTCAATTCTGATTAACGCACCGGCAAGGCGGCTAAGATTATTCAAAAGCGAGAGAATACAGCGAAAACGAAAAGGCGCGCAAAGCTGCGCTCACAAAATAACGCAAGAAAAAGGGCGCGCTGCCTGCGCGCCCTTTTTCTTGTAAGCTTAGGCCTTTACGGCCTCTATCTGCTTGATGAGATCGGGAACGACCTTGTAGAGGTCGCCCACTATGCCGTAGTCCGCAGCCTGGAAGATGGGCGCGGATTCGTTCTTGTTAACGGCTATGATGCACTCGCTGTCCTGCATTCCGGCCAGGTGCTGGATAGCGCCGGAGATGCCCAGCGCGACGTATATCTTCGGGTGGACGGTCTTGCCGGTCTGGCCCACCTGATGGTCGGCTCCTATCCAGCCTTCGTCCGTCACGGCGCGGGAGGCTCCCACCACACCGCCGCCCAAAGCGTCGGCCAGCTGCTGCGCGAGCTCTATGCCCTTCTCGGTGTCCTTGCTTATGCCGCGGCCCACGGAGACGACGACGTTCGCGCCGATGAGGTCTACGAGCTTCTTCGCGGCCTTCTTTATCTCGACTATCTCGGTCTCGCAGTCGCTCTCGGAAAGCTCGAAGGCGGGCTTTACTACCTTCACGGCCTCGGCTTTGGCCTTGTCGAACTCGGCCTTTTTCATGACGCCGGGGCGAACCGTAGACATCTGTGGGCGGAAGCGCGGGCAGATTATGGTGGCCATAAGGTGGCCGCCGAAGGCCGGACGGGTCATCTTGAGGTCGCGGTTGTCGTAGTCGAACTGCTGGGAGTCAACGTCGATGGTCGAGGACTCTCTGAGGAACTCGACATATTTGTTAACGTCTATATCGAGGTGCGTGCAGTCGGCCGTGAGGCCGGTGTGCAGCCTGGCGGCGAGGCGCGGCGCGAGGTCGCGGCCTATATTGGAGGCGCCTATCAGGAAGACCTCGGGCTTGTATTCCTTAACCATGTCGCAGATGACCTTGGCGTAGGTCTCGGTGCGGTAGTCCTTCAGCAGGGGGGACTCGCAGACCAGCACCTGGTCGGCGCCGTAGCCGCCCAGCTCCTTGGCCAGAGCCTCTACCTTGTCGCCCAGCAGCAGGCCCCAGACCTCGCAGCCTATCTCGTCGGCAAGCTTGCGCGCCTCGGAGACCAGCTCGAAATCGGTGGGCATGAGCTTGCCGTCGCGCTGCTCGCAGAATACCCAAACGCCCTTGAAGGCGGCCAGATCTTTGCAATCGTATTCAGCCATTGTATTTTCCCCTTTCCCTTATATGATGTGCTTGGCGGCGAGAATGCCGGCAAGCTCGGCAGCGGCTTCCTTCTCGGAGCCCTGCAGCATTGTGCCCGCGCCCTTCTGGGGCGGGGTGAAGGATTTGAAGATATTCGTAGGGGAACCCTGCAGGCCGATGGTGTCGGTCTCTATCAGCGGGTCGTCCTTAAGCGTCTCGTAGTCGTAAACGTCCATGGGCTTGGAGTAGCACTCCAGCACGCCCGCAACGTTCATGTAGCGCGGCTCGTTGAGCTCCTTGATGCAGGTTATGAGGCAGGGGGTCTTGACCTTAAGAGTCATATAGCCGTCCTCGAGCATGCGCTTGACTGTAAGACTCTCGCCCTCTTTTTTGATTTCGGCCGCGTAGGTTATCTGCGGCAGGCCGAGCTTCTCGGCTATCTGGGGGCCTACCTGCGCGGTGTCGCCGTCTATGGCCTGGCGGCCGCAGAAGACCACGTCGCCCTCGCCGAAGCCCACCTTTTTAACGGCGGCGGCGAGTATCTGGCTGGTGGCGTAGGTGTCCGAGCCGCCGAACTCGCGCCCGGAAACCAGCACTGCGCGGTCGCAGCCGCGGGCCAGCAGCTCGCGCAGCATTCCCTCCGCGGGGGCCGGACCCATCGTTATTACCACTACCTCGCAGCCAGTCTCGTCCTTGAGCTGCAGGGCGGCCTCGACGGCGTTGAGGTCGTCGGGGTTCGTTATAGTCGCCATAGAGGCGCGGTCGAGCGTTCCGTCGGGCTTCACGGCGACCTTGCCGGAAGTGTCGGGAACCTGCTTTACACAAACAATAGCTTTCATTCCATTCTCCTCCTTACCTCAAGGCCATGCTGCCCGAGATGACCATGCGCTGCACCTCGCTGGTGCCCTCGTAGATCTCGGTTATCTTGGCGTCGCGCATCATGCGCTCGATGGGATAGTCGCGGGTGTAGCCGTAGCCGCCGTAGAGCTGTACGCAGCGGCGTGTGACCTCGCTGGCGTTCTCGGCCGCGTAGAGCTTGGCCATCGCAGCGTTCACGCTGTAGCTGTCCTTAAGGCCGTTGTTTACCGCTTCCTTCTTGCAGGCGGCGGCATAGACCAGATACTGGGCTGCCTGGGTCTTGGCGGCCATGTCGGCAAGCTGGAACTGTGTGTTCTGGAAGTCAAAAATCTTCTTGCCGAACTGCTTGCGCTCGTGGGTGTATTTCACGGTTTCCTCGATAGCGCCCTCGGCTATGCCCAGAGCCTGCGCGGCAATGCCTATGCGGCCGCCGTCGAGGGTGGACATGGCCAGAGCGAAGCCCTTGCCCTGAGCGCCCAGCAAGTTCTCTTTCGGAATAGCGCAGTCCTCAAATACCAGCTCGCAGGTGGAGGAGCCGCGAATGCCCATCTTGTCTTCGGGCTTGCTTATGGAGAAGCCCTCCGTCCCGCGCTCCACTATGAAGCCGCTTATTTCCTTGACCTTGCGGCCGCGCTTCTCGGAAACGCCGGTTATGGCGAAGATGACGAACACGTCGGCCGCGCCGGCGTTCGTTATGAATATCTTGGAGCCGTTGAGTATCCACTTGTCGCCCTCGAGCGTCGCGGTGGTCTGCATGCCCTGCGCGTCGGTACCCGCGCCCGGCTCTGTAAGCGCGAAGGCGCCTATCTTTTTGCCTGAGGCGAGATCGGGCAGGTATTTCTGCTTCTGATCCTCGGTGCCGTAGCGAAGTATCGGGTCTATGCACAGCGAGGTGTGCGCCGAGACTATAACGCCCGTTGTGGCGCAGACCTTGCTCATCTCCTCAACGCAGAGGATGTAGGTCAGTATGTCGCCGCCCTGGCCGCCGTACTCCTTCGGGACGGGTATGCCCATCATGCCGAGCCTGCCCATCTTCTTAATGTTCTCCAGCGGGAACTCTTCGGTCTTGTCCACCTCGGCGGCGAGAGGCTTGACCTCATTGACCGCAAACTCGCGGAAAAGCTTCTGAGCCATAAGCTGCTCTTTGCTCAAAACAAAGTCCATCGTAACTCTCCTTTTTTAAACGCGCCGAAAGAGGCGTTTTTGTAAGCGCCCCTTTCGGATTTGTTTTTTTGATTAAAGCTCGTCTACCGGGGTCTTGCCGCCGTCGGCGTAGGAGTAGAAG
>JAUNBN010000101.1 GCA_030527085.1 Oscillospiraceae bacterium | reverse complement strand
CGGGTTGCGCGCCATCAGCAGCTCCTTGAGGTAGGAGAGCGTGAGGCCGCTGTCAAGTATATCCTCTATTATGAGCACATGGCGGCCCTCGAGCGTCATGCCTATGTCCTTGAGCACCTGCACTTGGCCGGAGCTCTTTGTGCCGGAGGCATAGCTTGAGACGACCATGAAATCAATATGCAGGTTGCAGTCCACCGCGCGTATCAAGTCGGACATGAACACCACGGAGCCCTTGAGCACCCCGATAAAGACCGGAGTTTTGTCGCGGTAGTCCTCGCTTATTTTCGCGCCCAGCTCCCTTACCTTTTCGGCTATCTCCTCCTCGGAGAGCATTACCTTCAATACATCAGAATGCATTTTTCAATCCAGCTCCTTCATCTCGAATACTATTATCTCTCTCGTTTCTTCCGTGGCCGCGCGCTCGCGCGAAACGCCCTCGCCGCCCAGCCAGACTATACCCCTGTCGTCGCAGACCACGGGAATCAAATCCCGCTTTTCGGGCTCAATTCCCCGCTCGTTGAAAAGCTTTTTTAAGCTCTTCGTGCAGTTTCTCAGCCTTGAGGAAAAGCGGTCTCCCGCCCGTCTTGAGCGCGCGACGATATTTCCGTATATTTTAGCACAGTCGGCGGCATTATTTAAGTCAAAACTATTAAAATTTTTAAATTCCGCTTGAGAAAGGCGGCGCAGCACAACGGCCCTCCCCTCGCAAAAGACATTTTCGCCCTCCGTGAGCGGAACATAAAGTTCCCCGCGCGCTTTTGTTTGCCCATCCCGACGCAAAATCTCGAGCTTCTCGCCCTCGCGCCGCAGATAGACACCTCTTATTATTTCGACTTCGCGCAGCTCCCCCTCGAGCACGCGCAGCGCCGGTGCTATTATCTCCGTCCCGACATCGGGCCGCAGGCGCTCGAGCAGCGCTTTAAGCGCCAGGCTCTGTATTAACTCGTCCTCGGAAATCAGCGCGGGGGCGCTCAAAATAATCGGAAGCTCCTCAAGCGAAGCCGAGATGAGCGCGCCGCGCAGCGCCTCTGAGGCTTTTTTGCTCAAATAGGCGTCGGTCTGCCTCGCGCGCTCGGCAAAGAGGGCTATATTGCGCTCGGCGGCCGAATTTACGCTCATAAGCGCGCTCATAGCGCCGTGACGAACGCGGTTTCTCGCGTAAGTCTCGCTGAGATTGCTCTCGTCCGTGACGTAGGGAGCGCCTGCTTCTAAAAGATATCCCTCTATCTCGGTGCGGCTTATATCTATAAGCGGCCTTATTATATTGCCCCGAAGCGGCGGTATTCCTCCCGCGCCCTCGAGACCCGCGCCGCGGGCCAGATTGAAGAGCACGGTCTCAGCCATATCGCCGCGGTTGTGAGCCGTCGCTATAAGCGCGTTCTTTTCGGCGGCGCAGCGCTCGAAGAAGGCGTAGCGCAGGCTTCTCGCGAAGCTCTCCTCGCTCATGCCGGAGGGCCTTTCGAGCTTTCTCATCTCAGCTTTTTCGGAGAAGCACTCGACCCCGAGCGAGGCGCAGAGCTCAAGAGTAAAGCGCTCGTCCGCGTCTGAGGACTCGCCGCGCAGGCCGTGGTTGAAATGGCAGGCGAAGAGCCCGCCGAGCCCCAGCTCCTCTTTAAGCTCGAGCAAAAGGCGAAGCAGGGCCACAGAATCGGCCCCGCCCGAAACGCAGGCGAGAACTCTGTCGCCGCGCCTTATCATCGCATATTTGTTTACCGTTTCAAGCAGCTTTTCAGCTATCTTCTTCATTGAAATCGAGCGCAGTAAAGAGGGTGCGCGCGCCGTCCCAGTGCAGCTTTATCCTGGCCACCTCGCCGTGGCGGTTCTTGGCGACTATGAGGGAGACGGCAGAGCTCTGCTCGCTCTGAGCGCCCTCGGATGGCTCGTCCTCCCTATGCAGGAACATGACTATATCGGCGTCCTGCTCTATGGAGCCGGAGTCGCGCAAATCCGAGAGCTTGGGCCTGCGGCCCTGCTTCTCGCTGTCGCGCGAGAGCTGGGAGAGCAGCAGCACGGGCACGTCCAGCTCCTTGGCCATTATTTTAAAGGCGCGGGTTATTTCGCTTATCTCGTTCACGCGCGAGTCGCTGCGGCGCGCGTTTCCGCCCATGAGCTGGAGATAGTCCACAACTATAAGCCCCAAATCCTTGACGCGGCGGGCCTTGGCTTTTATTTCGCCCACGCTTATGCCGCTGGTGTCGTCTATATATATCCTGTCGCGGGCTATGCGGCCCATCGAGTCTATGATGTAGACCCAGCTCTCCTGATTCTTGACCCCGCTGCGGAAGACGCCGCTGGCTATCCCCGAGCTGCTGCTCAGTATGCGCTGGGCTATCTGCTGCTTGGTCATCTCCAGAGAGAAGTAGGCGGCGGCCACGTCCTTGCGCCTCGCGGCGAGATTGGCAACTATATTGAGCGCCAGGCTTGTCTTGCCCACTCCGGGGCGCGCGGCGAGCACTATAAGGTCGCTCTTGTTGAGGCCCGTAAGCAGGCGGTCGAGCGAGTCGAAGCCCGTGGTCAGGCCGAGGTATTTTTCGCGGTCGGGGCCGGATATCTGCTCTAAGCGCTCTATAACGCCCTTTAGCACGTCGCTCAGTACCCAGAGCTCGGAGCGGTTGCGCCCGCCGCGAACCTCGTAGGAGCGCTGCTCGAGCAGCTCGAGCAGCATTTCAGAAGAGACGGAGCCGGAGCTCGCCTCGCTCATAACGTCGCGGCAGAGGCTCATTATGGCCCGAAGCTGGTATTTATCGAAAACTATCTTCGCGTAGGCGGAGACGTTGCTTATTGTAGGCACGGTCTGCGTCAGGGTGTAGAGGTAGAGCTTCGCGTCCTCCTCTGAGGGGAAGACCCCGGCCGAAACTACGCTGTTTAAGACCGTTACAAAGTCAATAGGCCGCGCCGCAGCCGAGAGCAGCATCATCTCGCGGAAGATGCCCGCATTCTGCTCCGTATAAAAATGCTCGGGCAAAAGGCCTGTTCCCACCTCGTCAAAGACGGCGGCCTCAACGAGAATAGCGCCGAGAACGGCCTGCTCGGCCTCGACGCTGTAGGGCAGATTTATTCCCAGCGTTTCAAAGGAGAGCTCGAAGCCCCTTTCATCAAAGGCCATTGCCGCTCCTTACTCGGTTACGAGCACATAGACGCCCGCGGTGACGCCGGGGTGCAGCTTTACCGCGGCTTCATAGGTGCCGTAGCTCTTGATGTCCTTTTCGAGCGCTATCTTGCGCTTGTCAACTTCTATTCCCGTCTCGGCCTGGATTGCCTCGGCTACCTCTTTCGCGGTCACTGAGCCGAAGAGCCTCTCTCCCCCGCCGCCTTTGGCCTTTATTACAAAGGTCTTGCCGGCAAGCTCCGAGGCCGTCCTCTGTGCCGCCTCGAGCTCCTGCGCTTTGTGGCGCTCCTTTGCCTCGGCCTTGAGCTTTACCGTGTTAAGCGCCTCGGCCGTCGCGGGCTTGGCCAGACCTCTGGGAATGAGATAGTTGCGCGCGTAGCCGTCGGCCACGTTCACAAGTTCATCCTTTTTTCCCGCTCCCTTTACGTCCTGCAAAAGCACTACCTTCATATTTTCTCTCCTTGTAAGGGTGGATTGTTGTCGAGATAGTTGTCTATGGCCTCCTGCACGCTCTGCCTTACGCTCGAAAGCTCCGCGTCCTCAAGCTGCACTCCGGCCATCGTCTGGTGTCCCCCGCCGCCCAGATGCTCCATTATGAGCTGGACGTTGAAGGCTCCGAGGCTGCGCGCGCTTATGTGTATCTTGTCCTGAAAGCGCACGGCCACTATGGAGGCGCTGACGCCGTCTATGCCCAAAAGGTCGTCCGCGGCCTGCGGTATGACGACGCGCATATTCTCCGGCAGATTGTCCGAGACCACAAGCGCGCAGCCGCGATAGAGCTCGGCCTTGCTCACGAGCTCAGTGCGGCTCTTGTAGGTCTGCAAATCGGTGGCGAAGAGCATCTTGGCCTGCGCGGGCGAGGCTCCGAGCCGCCGCAAATATGAGGCCGCTTCGTAGGTCCTCACTCCCGTTCTCACGGAGAAGTCGTGAGAGTCGAGCATTATGCCCGAAAGCATACCCTCGGCTTCGGTCTTAGTAAGCTTTTCCTCCGGGAGTTCGGCCTCTATCTGCTGCAGAAGCTCGGCCACCAGCTCGCAGCAGGAGCTGGCGTAGGGCTCGTGGTAGCTTAAAACCGGGTTTTCTATATAGCCCACCATCTTGCGGTGGTGGTCTATTATAACGATATTCTTGGTCTCGCGCAGCAGCGCCGCGTTCTCGAGGAGCTGGGGCACATGGCAGTCTACTATTACGAGCAGCGTCTTCTCCGTCACAAGACCCTCGGCGCCGCCCGGCTCAACAAAGAGCTCGCCGTCGCCGTCCGAGAGCAGCCTGTCGTAGAGCATTCGCGCCATAGTGGCGCGCGAGTCCAGTACAATACTCACCTTGGCCTTCGCGGCGCGCGCCATGCGCGCTACTCCCACTGCCGCGCCCAGAGCGTCGAGGTCGGAGAGCTTGTGGCCCATAACTACGGTGTTCTCCGCCGCGCGCATCAAATCCAGCAGCGCCATAGCTATTATACGCGATTTTACCTTGTTTCGCTTTTCTACGGCGCGGTTCTGCCCGCCGTAGAACTCATAGCCGTTTCTGGTTTTCATCGCGGCCTGGTCGCCGCCGCGCCCGAGAGCCATGTCAAGCGCGTGGCGGGCCTGAATGTAGTTTTCGTAGAGCGTCTTGGCTCCGCGGCCTACGCCTAACGAAACAGTTATCGGGACGTGGCCGCCGTCAATAGCCCTCACCGCGTCCAGCACCGGGAAGCGCTGGGCTATTATCTTTTCCATATGCTGCTCTTCTATTATAGCGGCGTAGCTGCGCTCGTTGAGGCGGAAGAAAACGCCGTTAGTGGTGTTTATGAAGTCCTCCATCGCGCGGTAGACCTCGCTCATGAGCTCGGCGCGGGAGCTCTCCTTCACCTCGCTCGCGAGCTCGTCGTAGCTGTCTACGGTGAGCATCAAAACCGAGGGGCGCGTGCGGCGGAAGCCCAGCGCCTCCCTGAAGACTTGGCTGTCCTCAACAAAGAGGGTGACGTAAAGTACTGCGTCGTTCTCGCGCTGGGAGCGGGTCGAAAAAACGCGGAAGTGGCGCTCTCCCTCCTCGCAGCTCGAGCCGCCCTTCTCCTCGAAGGCCGCAAGGTCGAAGCTCGGGATAATGCTCTTTATATCCTCGAGGTAGACGTCCTTATTCTTCAAAAAGCTCAGGCGGAAGCTGTCGTTGTACCAGAGCACGGAGCCGCTCTCGTCGGTTACGACAACGGGCGTTGAGATATCGGCCAGCACGGCCTGCTGGGTCGAGCTCATTCCCGTGCCCACGCCGGTTATAAGGCTGCTGAGCCCGTTGCGTATCTGAACTACGCGCACGGAGAAGAGCAGTATTATAAAGACCGTCATTCCCAATACGACGTAAAAGAGGTTGCGGTTGACAAAGAACATAGCCGCCGTAAGCGCGATAT
>JAUNBN010000100.1 GCA_030527085.1 Oscillospiraceae bacterium | reverse complement strand
GAGCTCAAGTCTCTGGCGCGAGATGCGCCGCTGCTGCGATTCAATGCGGCCAAGGAGGGGAGCCAGCTCGTCGTAGGCCTCGTTTTCGAGCGGGCTTTCGAGGTCTATCTTGTTCAGGGGCTCTACTATGCGCTTCGCCATGCTTCTTGCGAGCAGGGCCGAGAGCGCCGCCGCCAGCACGAGCACCACGGCCAGCGGCTCCAGCATTCCTATAAGCAGCGCCAGCACGGAGCTCTCAGTGGCCGAGAGGCGCAGCACGCTGCCGTCGCTCAAGAGCTGGGCGCGGTAGAGCGTTCTCTCTGTAAGCGTTTCGGAGGCGCGCTCGCTCTCTCCGAAGCCGTTTTGAAGCGCCTCGGCTATCTCCTCGCGCTCGAGGTGGTTTTCCATCTGCGCGGCCTCGGCCTCGCTGTCGTAGAGCACCCCGCCGTCCGCCGCCACCCAGGTGAGGCGGTTTTCGAAGTTGCCGAGAGCCTCGAGATAGTCAAGGCCGCTTCTCTCAACGCCCTCGGAAGCCAGCTGCGTCTGCTCGGCGAGCTCGAGCTTTTGAAGATTAGTGAAATGGCTGTAGAGAATGCCGGTTATCACCAGAAAGCAGGCGAGCAGCATGCAGCAGAGCGCCGCGAAAACCGAGCGGAATATTCGTTTAGTCATGGCGCTCCTCCAGCTTGTAGCCCACGCCGCGGACGGTGGCTATCATATCCCCGTTTTCTCCCAGCTTGCGGCGCAGGGTGCGTATGTGAACGTCAACGGTGCGCGTCTCGCCGTCGTAATCCATGCCCCAGATTTGCATGAGCAGCCCCTCCCTTGTAAAGACCCTTCCGGGGCGGGACAGCAGGGCCTTTAAAAGCTCGAACTCCTTGAGCGTTAAAGCGGCCTCCCGGCCGCCCGAAACAACCTTGTGGCGGGTCAGGTCCATTTCCAGAGACCCCAGCTTTAAAACGCTCTCCTCGCCGCCCCTCGAAGCGCGCCTCAGGACGGCGCGCACTCTCGAGACCATCTCGAGCATTCCGAAGGGCTTTACGAGGTAGTCGTCCGCGCCGCCGTCCAGCCCCGTGACCTTGTCGAACTCCGCGCCCTTGGCCGTCGCGAGTATGACGGGTATGGCGGCGGTTTTGCCGCTGTCTTTCAGCTTTTTAAGT
This sequence comes from Oscillospiraceae bacterium, assembly GCA_030527085.1. Lineage (GTDB taxonomy): Bacteria > Bacillota > Clostridia > Oscillospirales > Ruminococcaceae > JAUNBN01. Next base: position 4,387 of record JAUNBN010000100.1, on the reverse strand, counting down.
ATCTCGAGGCCGTCCTCGCCGGGCAGCATTATATCGAGAATTATAAGCTCGGGCAGCTCGCGCTCGAGCGCTTTAAAAAGACCCTCGGCGGTCTCAAAGCCCTCGGCGGAAAAGCCCGTGGAGCGAAGCGTGTAGAGCTCTATATCGCGGACGCTCGCGTCGTCCTCAACGCAGTATATCATTGGGAAACTCCCTTTTCGTGCTCGCCGGTGACGGAGAAGATGACCCATTCGGCTATGTTTACGGCGTGGTCGCCTATGCGCTCGAAGTATTTGGCTATCATCAAAAGGTCGAGGGCGTATTCGCCGTCGCTGTAATCCTCAACGAGCATGGCTATAAGGCTGTCCTTAACGTCCATGAAAAGCGAGTCCACATGGTCGTCCTGCCCTATGACGCTCTCGGCTATAGCGATATCGCGCTTCACATAGGCGTCTATACTCTCCGTCACCATCTTTATAACGGCGGTTGCCATTTCCTTGATGAAGCCGCAGTCCGCCTCGGGGTTCCGATCCAGATGCTTTATTATCTCGGCGATATCCAGAGCCTGGTCGCCTATGCGCTCCATGTCCGTTATCATCTTGAGCGCGGCGGATATCTGCCGCAAATCGCGCGCGACGGGCTGTTGCTGCAGGAGCAATCGCAGGCAGAGCGTCTCTATCTCCCTTTCAAGGCGGTCTATCTCCCTCTCGGCCTCGGCCACCTCGGCGGCCAGAGCCGCGTCCGAGTTGAGCAGCGCCTTGGCGGCGAGAGCTATGGCCCTCTCGCAGTTGGCCCCCATTATAATCAGCTCCTTGTTGAGGGCGTTTAATTCGTCGTCAAATCTCGAGCGCATCAGCCGAACCTCCCCGTGATGTAATCCTCGGTGCGCTTATCCTTCGGGTAGGAGAACATCCTCTCGGTGTCGGCGAACTCTATAACCTCGCCCAAAAGGAAGAAGGCCGTCTTATCCGAAATGCGCACCGCCTGCTGCATATTGTGGGTAACTATTATTATAGTATACTTCTTTTTAAGCTCCAAGGCGAGCTCTTCTATTTTCGTGGTGGAGATGGGGTCGAGCGCGCTGGTGGGCTCGTCCATGAGCAGGACTTCGGGCTCCACGGCAAGGGCTCTGGCTATGCAGAGACGCTGCTGCTGGCCGCCCGAAAGGCCGAGCGCGGACTTTTTGAGCCTATCCTTCACCTCGTCCCAAATGGCCGCGCCGCGCAGGCTCTCTTCGACTATATCGTCCAGGCGGGCCTTGCCCTTAACTCCGTGAGTGCGCGGACCGTAGGCCACGTTATCGTAAACGCTCATCGGAAAGGGGTTGGGCTTCTGAAAGACCATGCCCACGCGCTTGCGCAGGACGTTAACGTCCATCTTGCCGTAGATATCCTCTCCGCCGAGCTTTACTACGCCCTCTATGCGGCAGATGGGAACGAGGTCGTTCATGCGGTTGAGCGTTTTTAAAAAGGTGGATTTTCCGCAGCCGGAGGGGCCTATAAGCGCCGTTATGCTGGAGCTGGGAACGGACATATCGACAGCTTTCAGCGCCTGCATATCCCCATACCACAAATTCAGCTTTTCAACCTCGATTATACTCATGTGTCCCTCCTGCGCTTGAAATACCTGCCTGCCAGGTCGGCCGAAAGATTTATTATAAGAGTCAGTAGCATCAAAATCGCGGCTATGGCGAAGGCCACGCCGAACTCGCCCTGCTCCTTGGCGTAGACGTAGAGCGCTACCGTAAGCGTCGCGCCCGAGCTGCTTAAGCCCTCGAAAAAGCCGTTCAGCGCGTGGGCGAAGCCCGCGGTGAAGAGCAGCGCGGCGGACTCGCCGATTATGCGCCCCACAGATAATATGCAGCCCGTGACGATACCGTCCACGGAGCTGGGCAGCACCACGGTCCTTATGACCCGCCAGCGGCCCGCCCCGAGGGCGAAGGCCCCCTCGCGGAAGCTCTGAGGCACGGTTTTGAGGCTCTCCTGCGTTGTGCGAATGACCGTCGGCAGATTCATCACCACCAGCGTCAGCGCGCCCGCGAGCAGGGAGGTGCGCATTCCTAAAAACTGACAGAAGAACAGCATGCCCACAAGCCCGTAGATTATCGAGGGTATGCCTGAGAGCGTCTCCGAGGCGTACTCGATGGCGGCCACGAGGCGCTTGTTTTTCGCGTATTCGTTGAGGTAGACCGCGGCTCCCACGCCCAGAGGCAGCACGACGGCGAGCGTCGCTATCAGAATATAGAGCGTGTTGAGGATATCAGGCAGTATGCCTATCGTTTCCCTGAGGTAGCTCGGCTTGGTGGAGAGCAGCTCCCAGCTTATATTTGGCAGCCCGCGCGCCAGAACATAGACGGCCAGAAAGGCCACGAGAGAGCAGCTTATAAACAGCGCCAGCCACATGAGGGCCTTCATTATAAGGGCGTAGGTTCTTCTCTTCGCGCTCACTGAGCTGTTGTTTTCAGTCATTGCCTTCTTTACCGCCCTTCTTTAAAAAGAGGTTGAGCGTTGCGTTTATGAGCATAATGAAGAGGAAGAGCACCAGCGCTATTGAGAAGAGCGCCTGCCTCTGCAGCCCCGAGGAATAGGACATCTCGCTCGCGACGGCGGTGGTAAGAAAACGCACGCTCTCAAAGAGCGAGGGCATATTGGCCACATTGCCCGCCACCATCATAACGGCCATGGCCTCGCCGATCGCGCGCCCTACTCCCAGCACCACGGCGGCGGCTATGCCGCTCTTGGCCGCGGGAACGCTCACCCGGAAATAGGTTTCAACAGGCGTTGCGCCCAGCGCGAGCGAGGCGTCCTCATACTCTTTGGGAACCGCGCGCAGCGCCGTGACCGAGACCTTTATTATCGAGGGCAGAATTATAACAGCCAGCACGATTATCGCCGCGAGCAGGCTCGCGCCGTCCGGCACGTCGAAGACTTTCCGTATCGCGGGAACCAGGGCCATCATGCCCACAAGGCCGTAGACCACGGAGGGTATCCCCGAGAGCAGCCCTATGGCGGGCTCTATCACGGCGCGAGCTCGCGGCGAAGCGAGCTTGGCTATATAGACCGCCGAAAGAAAGCCTATGGGCACGCCCAGCAGTATAGCGCCCGCCGTGCCGTAGACGCTCGTGAGGATAAAGGGCAGAATGCCGTAGGAGGGCTCGGCCGCCGTAGAGGCCCAGCGCGTTCCCAAGAGGAACTCGAAAAGGCCTATCTCCCTTATGGCGGGCAGGCCCGCGACTATCAAATAGACGCTTATCAAAAGCACGCAGCCCACGGAGATGAGCCCCAAAATCAGGAATATCCCGTGAATGACCTTTTCAAGCGCTTGATTTGAGCTTTTAGCTTTCATAACACCTCTAAAGGGCGGGGCTCTATTCAGGCTCCGCCCGCCTTTTGGTTTATACTGCGGGCACCAGCCCGGCGGCTGTTATTATATCCGCGGCCTCGCTTGAGGTGGCGAAGTCGAAGAAGTCCTGCGCGGTCTCGCTCAAGGCTTCGTCCGCGCGCGTCACGAGCATGAAGGGGCGCTGGAGAGTATAGCTCGCATTCTTGACCGTCTCTTCCGCGGGGGCGACTCCGTCAATGCTGAGCACCTTAACGCTGTCGCTCACGGAGGCCAGCGAGGCGTAGCCTATGGCCCCCGGATTCTGGGAGACGGTTGCTGTAACGTCGCCGGTGGAGGTGAGCTCCTGGCGGTACTGGCAGGCGTCCTCGGTATCAGTAATGCTCTCGAAGCCATCGCGCGTACCGCTGCCTGCCTCGCGGCCTATGAGCACTATTTCGGAATCCTCGCCGCCCAGCTCGCTCCAGTTAGTTATCGCGCCGGTATAGACGGCCGCTATCTGCTCGAGGCTGAGGTCGGAAACGGGATTGTCGGGGTGGACTATGACCGCTATGCCGTCGTAGGCCAGAACCGTTTCGCTGAGGCCAAGGGCTTTTTCATCATCTTTAAGCGCGCGGCTCGCAAGGCCTATGTCGCAGCGGCCTTCAGAGACGGCGGCTATGCCGCTGCCCGAGCCGGTCGGGTTGTAGGTAAAGCTCACCTCACTGTGCGCGTCGGTGTAGTATTCGCCCAGCGCGCCTATTACCTTTTCCATTGAGGTCGAGCCGTCGGTGGAGACAGAGCCGCCCGAGGCGGCGGAGCCGCAGCCCGCGAAGAGGGCGAGCGCCGTGAATACGGCGAGGGCGGGCAGAATTGCTCTTTTCATAATAAACTCCTTTTTATTATCCTTAATCTCTACGCTTTAATAATATTCCCGCGAAGTAAAATACGAAAGCGCGCCTGCGTTAAATCGGTGTAAAATCGCGGCTTTTAAGATGCGGGTCATGAAGTTAGGGTGTTTCTCTCCCCCGCCGAAGGCGGGGGAGAGAAACACCTCTGGAAAGTATGCGCAGCCGTGCCGGAACACAGA
>JAUNBN010000099.1 GCA_030527085.1 Oscillospiraceae bacterium | reverse complement strand
TGTTCTCGTCCATAATATATCTTTCCTCCTGTTTTGCGACGTTCATACCCGCTTTAACGGCAGAGGACCGTCCGTTTAATGTCGCGTGACATTAACCCCGCTTGATTTAACGCGGCGATTATGCAAGCCCAAATATAATACTATAAAGAAAAAGCTTTGGCAAGTCTTTTTTCAGAAAGGGAGTGTCCTGGTTTTTTTGCGGCATTCAAGCCGTCTTAAGCCCCGCGACAACGATGAAGCGGATGTTTTCTTCGGCGGTCAGGAGCCGCCGCTTTACGGGGTATCCTTAATAAACGGGCTCGCCTATAAGTTCTGCTCCCTCGGCAGCGATAATTTTCATTCTATATATCTCTCCGGGCATCATATCGCATTCCAACGGCGCATATATGCAGGAGTCTATCTCGGGCGCGTCGGAATCGCCTCTTAAGGAAAACATACCGTGTTCCTCGTCGTAGCCGTCGCAAACTGCCTCGAATACGCCGCCTACCTTCTCCCTCTGAGCGCTATGCAGCAGCTCGTCGCGCAGAGCATTGAAACGCCCGGTGCGCTCAAGCTTGATTTCCTCCGGCAGCTGTCCCTTAAGCCTCGCAGCCGCGGTGCCCTCCTCTGCGGAAAAAGCGAAGCAGCCCGCGCGCTCGAGCTTCGCGCTTTTTATAAAGGCAAGCAGCTCCTCAAACTGCGCTTCTGTCTCGCCGGGAAAGCCTACTATAAAGCTCGAGCGCAGGCTTATTTCGGGCAGAGCGTACCGCAGCCTTTCAATCAGCCTGAGGTAGTCCTCGCCGCTGCCGGAGCGCCCCATTCTCTTGAGTACCTCGGCGCTCGCGTGCTGCAGCGGAATATCGAAATAGGCGGCTATTCCCCTCTCGGCGGCAAGCAGCTCTATCAGCTCACCGTTTATGCGCTCGGGGTAGGCGTAGAGCAGCCTTATTCTCCAAAAGAGCTTTTCGTCACAGAGCCTTTTGAGCAAAGCGGCAAGCTCGGGTTTGCCGTAAAGGTCGCTTCCGTAGGAGGTGGTATCCTGCGCGACGGCTATAAGCTCGCGCACGCCGCGCTCGGCGAGGCCCCTGGCTTCGCTAATTATTTCCTCCATAGGGCGCGAGCGGAAGCGCCCGCGTATGGAGGGTATGGCGCAGTAGGTGCAGTGGTTGGAGCAGCCCTCGGCGAGCTTTATGTAGGCGTAGTGCTGTGGGGTGGACAGTGCGCGCTGGCCGTTTATTATGAGTTCTTCGGGTCTGCCGAAGCGCTCGAAGCGCTCTCCCGCCAGCGCCCTTTCGACTGCATCGGCAATCTCTGTGTTGTAGGCGAGTCCCAGGGCGGCGTCAACTTCGGGAAGCTGCTCGCGCAGCTGCCTGCCGTAGCGCTGGGCGAGGCAGCCCGTTACGATAAGCGCCCTTATCTCACCGCGCTCCTTTGAGCGCGCCATATCGAAGATATTGTCTATGGCTTCCTTTTGGGCGCTCTCGATGAAACCGCAGGTGTTGACTACGGCGGCTTCGCATTTCTCAAGCTCCGTGCAGATATTGTGTCCGGCGCTTATGAGCCTTTCGCACATCAGCTCCGCGTCAATGCGATTCTTGTCGCAGCCCAGCGAGATGAAATATATATTAGCCATATTTAATCCTCCCGGAGGCTGTTTTCCGCCAGAGCTTCGAGCGCGGCGCGTATGCTTTCGGAAGCAAAGCCGCGCCTCAAAAGCGAGGAGTAAAGCGAGCTTATACCCTCGCGGCTGCCCAGCTTATCCGAATACTTCTTTTCTATCAGAACTTGTAAACGCACCTGCTCGCCGGATTCGTAGCCGGCGAGTGTTTTCTCAATTAAGCAGCGGTCTATTCCACGCTCTCTGAGCTTTTCGCGCGCCGCTCGAAGGCTCGCACCCTTTTTCTCTATTAGCTCGGCGGCATAGCGAGAGGCGAAGTCGCCGTCGTCCGTAAGGCCGCTCTGCTTCAGGCGCTCTACCACCTTTGCCGCCGTGTGCTCATCGAAGCTCCTTTTAAGCTTGGTAATAAGCTCGCCCTCAGAATGCGCGCGCAGACTGAGGTAATTAAGGGCCTTGTTTTTTGCCTTTTGGAAGTCGCTCGTCTCGCGCAGCTCCTCAAGCCTCTGCTCGGAAAGAATATCGCCGACGGATATGCCCTCGCGCTCAATGGTTTCCGCGTTGAGGGAAAACAGGAAGCCCTCCTCGCAAAAAAGGGCAAAATTGCCCTTTTTTGTAAGCTTAATATCACTTATAAGCGTTTCGCTCACTCGTCCTCAACCTCTATATCGAGCTCCATGTCCTTGTTGGTGATTATTACCGGCTGAGGCGCGGACGCCTGTTTGGCGGCGGGTTTGCCCTTTGCCAGCAGCTTGTCCTTATTCTCGCGCACCTGCTTTTCTATCTCGGCCGCGAAATCGGGGTTCTCCTCAAAATACTTCTTTACATTGTCGCGGCCCTGCCCCAGGCGCTGCTCGCCATAGTTGTACCAGGCGCCGGACTTTTGGATTATGTCGAGCTTTGCCGCGAGGTCTACTATCTCGCCGGTTTTGGAAATACCGCGGCCATACATGATATCGAACTCGCCTTCTTTAAAGGGGGGCGCAACCTTATTCTTGACGACCTTGGCGCGCGTGCGGTTGCCGACTACCTCGCTGCCGACCTTGAGCGTCTCTATGCGGCGCACATCCAGTCTTACAGAGGAATAGAACTTGAGAGCGCGGCCGCCGGGGGTGGTCTCCGGGTTGCCGTACATAACGCCTATCTTCTCGCGCAGCTGGTTTATAAAAATGCAGACGCAGTTGGACTTGCTCACCACGCTTGTGAGCTTGCGCAGGGCCTGAGACATGAGCCTCGCCTGAAGGCCGACATGGGTGTCGCCCATCTCTCCCTCTATCTCGGCGCGCGTCACCATGGCGGCGACGGAGTCTATAACGATAACGTCTATAGCGCCTGAGCGCACAAGCGCCTCACAGATTTCAAGCGCCTGCTCGCCTGTATCGGGCTGGGAGACCAGCAGGCTGTCTATATTGACGCCCAGCGCGGCGGCGTAGACGGGGTCGAGTGCGTGCTCAACGTCTATAAAGGCGGCGTCTCCGCCCGCCTTCTGCGCCTCAGCCACGACGTGCAGGGCAACAGTAGTCTTGCCCGAGCTCTCCGGTCCGTATATCTCAACTATCCTGCCGCGAGGCAGGCCGCCTATCCCCAGAGCTATATCCAGAGAAAGCGAGCCGGTGGAGATGGACTCAACATTCATTGAAGCGTTCTGCCCGAGGCGCATAACCGCGCCCTTGCCGAACTGCTTTTCAATCTGAGCCAGCGCCGTCGCCAGCGCCTCCTTTTTATCCGCCATTACTTAAGTACCTCTCATTTTCTATTTACAGCTTAAGAACTTATGTTCTGAGACTGATTATACTACAACGCATACAAAAAAGCAAGCTGCAAAAGCACCAGGGCGTGTTACGGCTTCATGGGCTCATGTGATTCCCGCCTTCAGGCCGCTAAAATACACAAGAGCGTGTCCCGTTCGCGTGGAAGCTTCGCTCTGGTTTCCCCTCTTTGGCGTGGAAACACACCGAACATCGCCGACAAGCCAATTCATCTATGCAAAACCTGATACCACACGAGGGTTATTGAAGATATCCTTTAGGGTTTTTACGTCATTGTAACCGCGCTCCTGCATCAGAGCCTCGACCTGTTGAGATTGCTGATATCCGATTTCGAGGGCAAGCAGTCCGCCGGCTTTGAGCGCGCGTTTGTAGGCGGGAATGATATGACGGTAGAAATCAAGGCCGTCCTTTCCCCCGACAAGCGCCTCTCTCGGCTCGTATTTAAGCTCGGCGCAGTCTTCATATTCCGAGGGCGTGAGGTAGGGCGGGTTACAGGTGATGCAGTCGAGCGAGGCTGCTTTGAGAGAGTTATTATAATTAAACACATCGCCTTTTACAATCTCGACCTCCGCAGCAAGCGCCTTAACGTTTTTTCTAAGATAGCCAAGTGCTTGTTCCGAGTATTCAAGCGCGGTTGTTTTCACGCAAGTCTTCCGCGCTATGGAAATAGCCACGCAGCCCGTGCCGGAGCAGAGGTCGAGCGCGGCGGGACCTTCTCTCTCTTTCAGAAAATTTATGGCCGTCTGAGCCAGCAGCTCGGTCTCGGGGCGCGGTATCAGAACGCCGGGGCCGCAGCGAAGCTCGAAATCGAGAAAGGGCCAGCTCCCGCAGATGTATTGCAGCGGCTCGCCCTGAACGCGGCGGCGCACGAGCTCTTCGAGCTCGGCGGCCGTTTCCGAGGAAACGGCCGAGGGCGAGCGAAGCTCGCCGCGCCGCCTCCCCGTCGCCAGTTCAAAAAGCGTCGCCGCTTCTATTCTGTCCTCTATTCCGGCGGCCTTGAGCGCGCGTATTGTCCTGTTAAAAAGCTCTAGCTCGCCGACCATTCGGCCTCGTCCTCGCTTTCGGGCAAAACCGGTATAAGCGAAGCTATTGCCACCTCTATCATATCGTCCTCGGGCTCGAAAGCCGTAAGGCGCTGCACCCAGAGCCCGGGAGCAGAGAGAATTTTTGTAAGCAGGTTGTCATGAGCGCCCGCGAACTGGATTATTTCATAAGAAATTCCCATTATGAGCGGAAGACAGAGCAGCTTGAGGCCCACTCTTGCGAAAGTATTCCCCCAAGGCACGAAAGAAAATACCAAAATGCTTATGAGTATAACTATAAACATAAAGCTCGTGCCGCAGCGGGGGTGAAAACGCGAAAAGCCCCTCACGCTCTCGACAGTCAGCGGCGCACGGTGCTCGTAGCAGGCTATGGTCTTGTGCTCCGCGCCGTGATACTGAAATACACGTTTAATATCATTGAGGCGGGTGACGGCGAAGAGATAGCCGATAAAGATAAGGATTTTCAAAAAACCCTCTATAAGAGTCTTAAAGCCATCCAGGGGCACAAAACGCGCGAGCAGTCCCGTAAGCGCCGTCGGCAGCAGGACGAACAGCGCTATGGCCATAAGCCCGCCAAGCACGCCCGCTGCGGGAGCGAGCCAGGAGGCGCTCTTTTTCTCGCTCTCCTCTTCCTTTGCCGCCTCCTCGGGGAAGGCCAGATCCGCAGCGCGCATAAGGTATTTGTAGCCCGCGGCGAGGCTGAGAATCATCGCGGCGGCCCCGCGAAAGACAGGCACTTTCGCGAGCTTGTTCTTTTTTGTCTCGTAAAGCTCGGTATGTATCTCACCCTCGGGGGTTCTGACGGCAAGACAGGTCTGCTTGGGGCCGCGCATGGCTATCCCCTCTATTACGGCCTGGCCGCCTATTTTCGTTTTAAAGCACTCTTTTTTCTCCATCTTGCTCCTTTGCAGTCTATATCTTTTCCGTATCAAGTTCGTTATCGGGCGGTTGTTCTGCGTCCGGCTCCTCTTTCGCCCTTTCCAGCGGGAGCCTGACGGTTACTGTAGTGCCCCGGCCGAGCTCGCTTTCAAACTCTATCTCTCCGCGGTGCAGGCTCACTATATCCTTAACCACCGCAAGCCCTATCCCCGAGCCGGTAACGGAATTTGACGCCTTGTAAAAGCGGTTGGATATGA
>JAUNBN010000001.1 GCA_030527085.1 Oscillospiraceae bacterium | reverse complement strand
CTCGGCGGTAGGTATCAAAAAATAGTCCTCGTTTGCGAGGTGGAACATATCCTCCTCGAATTTGGGGAGCTGGCCCGTGCCCGTCATCGAGGCGCGGTTGGCCATAAAGGGCGGGAACATTTCGGTGTAGCCGTGCTCGGCAATATGCAAATCGAGGTAGAAGTTCATAACAGCGCGCTCGAGCGAGGCGCCCAGTCCCTTGTAAAAATGGAATCTCGCGCCCGTGACCTTGGCCGCGCGCTCGGGGTCGAGTATGCCGAGATTCGCGCCCAGCTCCCAGTGGGGCTTGGCGTCGAAATCGAAGACGGTGGGCTCGCCCCAGTGGCGCTGCTCGATATTGTCGCTGCTGTCCTCCCCGGGAGGGACGGTCTCGTTGGGCGTGTTGGGTATATTCAACAGCAGTGTTTTCTGCTGCTCCTCGAGCTCGCCGAGCCGCTTCTCAAAGCCCTTGACCTTTTCGGATATCTCCTTCATCTCGGCCATTATGGCCTTTACGTCGCCGCCCTCCTGCTTTATGCGCGGTATCTCGCGGCTCGCGGCGTTCTGCCTCTGCTTGAGCGCGTCGCTCTCGGCGATTATCGCGCGCCGCTCGCGGTCAATATCGGCTATCTCGTCTATCTGCGGGCCGTAGTCCTTACAGCGCACGGCAAGGCGTTCCTTTACCCATTCGGGCTTTTCTCTTATAAGCTTTATATCCAGCATCTTTTTCTTCCTCTCTTGACCCCGCAGGGTGGCTTTCAAGTAATTATTGGCCTTTTTCTCTTGTCCTAACGCCGCTTCGGGCCTCAGCCGTCGTCCGAGGAGCCCAGACGGTTGGCGAAATCGTAGAGCTGCTCGCGCGAATAGAAGTCCACCGAGAGCGTGCCGCTGCCGTCCTTATACTTCACGCGAACCTCAACTCCCAGCGCCTCACTTAAGGATTTTTCGACCTCCACTGCCTCGGGGTTGAGGCTCAAGGGCAGCTTTATCCTCTCCTGGCGGTGGGAGTTCTGCCAGCGCTTTTCGGCCTCGCGCACCGTTATGCCCTCCTCGGCCACCTGCCGCGCCACGCTCGCGCGCTGCGCGGGGTCGGGCAGGGAGAGAATGGCCTTGGCGTGGCCGACGGTGAGACGGCCCTCGCGCAGCATCCCGAGCGCCTCCTCGGGCAGGGAGAGCAGCCTCAGGGCGTTGGCTACCGAGGAGCGCGAGCGCCCCACCTGCCGCGCGGCCTGCTCCTGCGTCATGGAGTTTAAATCCATCAGCTGCTTTAAGCCCAGCGCCTCGTCCACGGGGTTCAAGTCCTCGCGCTGAAGATTTTCAATAAGCGCGAAGGTCATGGCCTCCAGCTGGGAGAGGTTTCGCACTATTGCGGGTATCGTGGTCCTCCCAGCCAGACGGCTCGCCCGCCAGCGGCGCTCTCCCGCCACTATTTTATAGCCTCCGTCCGGCTTGGGGCGGACGAGTATGGGCTGCAAAACGCCGTGCTGGGCTATGGAGTCCGCAAGCTCCGCCAGGCTCTCGTCATCAAAATAGCTGCGCGGCTGCTCGCGGTCGGGCTCTATGTCGGCCAGGGGCAGCTCGTTTTCGACCTCGCTTGAATCCAGCGAGTTGTCCTGAAAGAGCGCGTCCAGCCCCTTGCCGAGGCGGTTTTTCTTTTCAGCGGCCATTGTTTATACCTCCGGACGGCGGTTTTGCGCCACCACCTCGAGCGCCAGCGCGTCGTAGGCCTCGGAGCCGCGCGAGCTGGAATCGTAGTATTTGATGGGCTTGCCGAAGCTGGGAGCCTCGGAAACGCGGACATTGCGCGGTATGGCGGTCGAGTAGACCTTGTGGGGAAAGAATTTTTTGACCTCCTCCACCACCTGCATCGTTATGTTTATGCGCGAGTCGTACATCGTTATGAGAACGCCCTCAAGCTCTATGGCGCTGTTGTAGAGCTTTTTCACCTGCCTTATCGTGGACATGAGCTGCGAGAGGCCCTCGAGCGCGTAGTACTCGCACTGCACGGGTATGAGCACCGAATCGCAGGCGGCGAGGCCGTTGAGAGTGAGCAGGCCCAGCGAGGGCGGGCAGTCTATAAGTATGAAGTCGTAGTCCTGCTTCTTCGGCGCGACGGCGTCGCGCAGGCGGTACTCGCGACGGTTCATATTCACCAGCTCAAGCTCAGCGCCCGCAAGGTCTATATGCGAGGGTATGAGCCAGACATTGGTATATTTTGTTTTTTGAACCACGCCCTCGAATTCCTTGCGCCCCACTATGAGATCGTAGGAGGAGCCCGCGGCCGTGCGGCGGTTCACGCCGTAGCCGCTGGTCGCGTTGCCCTGCGGGTCCGCGTCCAGTAGCAGCACCTTCTTGCCCAGCGCACCCAGCGCCGCGGCCAGGTTAACGGCGGTTGTGGTCTTGCCCACGCCGCCCTTCTGATTTGCGATAGCTATAATTTTACCCATTTTATCTCCTGTGTTCCACGTGGAACATCGCTTGCGAGCGGCCCCGAATGTTCCACGTGGAACACAGGAGGCTGCAGCTTTACTATAATATAATAGAATCAAAAAAAAGTAAACGCCCGACGCGAAAAGGCGTGTGTCGAATCGCGGGGATTATTTTGCTGTCTTTCGGCGCCGCCCCCGTCCCAAGCCGCGCTGAATGCGCGAAGCGAAGCTCTGCTCTCATATTGATTTTCCCCGAAACAAGTTGTAATCCGGCACAGCGCATGGTATAATTTGGGCAAAATATGCAGGTTGGGTTTTTGTTGCCGCGGGCTTTAAAGCAAGCCGCGGGTAATTCTGTAAAGGAGGCCGCAGATGAACAGCGCTTATCTCTACGCGGAGGTCAATCTCGTCTGCTGTCTTTTTCTCTCGCTGCCGGGCCTCAAGCACAAAAAATTCGCCCACTACGAAACGCACAGCCGCCTGTTCCACCGATTCATAGCCCTTAATATCCTCTTCCTCCTGCTCGACACGGCCTGGGTCTTTGTAGACAGAGACATTATACAAGCAACTATAGCCGCCAATTGGGGGCTTAACGCCTGCTATTATACCCTCTGCGGTTACCTGGCCTTTTCCTGGTTTGAATACTCGGAGACGCTTCAGGAGTCTTCCCTGATACGCAATAAGCGTCTACACCTTCTTTCCTTTCTCCCGTTTGCCGCGCTCGCTGCGCTTATCCTCATTTCCTTCAAAACCGGCTGGATTTTCTATATTGACTCCGCCAACAGGTATCACCGCGGCCCGGCCTATTCCCTGCAGCTCTTTTTATCCTACGGATATGTAGTTTTTACCGCCGCAAAGGCCTTTATCTCCTCCCTGCACACCGAGAACTACCGCAAAAAGACTCAGCTCAGGGCGCTGGCCGTCTTCGTATTGCCAACGCTGCTGGCGGGCGTGTTGCAGGTGGCCTTCCCTCAGCTGCCTATCCTTTGCGTCGGCAACACCTTTGGCATTCTCTTTGTATATTTAAGTATGCAGGAGCAGATGATTTCGCTCGACCCCCTGACGAGGCTCAACAACAGAAGCCAACTCTTTCAATACCTCTCTACAAAGCTGGCGCACCCGAGCGGGGACAAGCCGCTCTACCTCCTGTTAATTGACTTGGACTACTTCAAGCAGATAAACGACCGCCACGGGCATATCGAGGGCGACCGCGCTTTAGTTGCGGCCGCAAACTGTCTTAGAAAGGTCTGCGAAAACAGCAATTATTTCGTCTGCCGCTACGGCGGGGACGAGTTTGTCGCCGTCTGCGAGCTCGAGGCTCCCGTTTCCATAGAAAGCGTCTGCGAGGAAATCCGCGAAATGTTTAAAGACGCTGACTTCCCCTATCCCTTAAGCGCCAGCATCGGCTATGCCCTCTACACGCCGGATGTCAAAAACCAGCAGGATTTAATCGGAAGAGCCGACCGGGATTTATACAGGGTAAAAAATAACAGGGCTTAAAAAGCGAATCGAAGGGGCCGCGCGCCTTTACTCCCTGTTTTCTGTTCAAACATACGCATTTTCGGAAGTGTCCCGTTCAGCGTGGAATTTGCGCTCCGGTCCCCCCGCCTTCGGCGGAGAGAACCGGAGCTTAACACACTCTTAGAAGCTTTCCGGCTGTCCAAAGGCGGAGATACACAGCAAAATCACACTCATTCGGCCATTCCCCTGTTTTCAGGGCAGCTCCTCCTTCTTCGGCGGTGGAAGCGCCCTTATTCTATGATACTTGTTCGGCGGGGGGAAGCGCGGGTTCAAACACTTTCCCCCGAAGCGTTCCGAATGCGGGTATTTGAGGCCGCATCCCCCGGGCTTGGGGAATGCAAAATGAGCGCGACAGGGGCGCTTCCGGGTCTTTTTAAATATACAAAAACCGGGGAATGTGATATATTACAAATAATAGATAAGTCCTCGAAATCGTGACGCTCTCAAAAATCAAATTGCTGACAATTAAGGAGGCGCTTATGGAAGCATTCAATTTTTACCTGCCCACCCGGATAATAGGCGGCAGAGGAGCCGTCCGCGAAAAGGCCCCGGAGCTTTTAAAGAACCTGGGCAGCCGCGCGCTTATTATAACCGGAAAGAGCTCGGCCAAAAAGAGCGGCGCTCTCGACGATATCGCCGCAGCGCTCGGCGAGGCCGGCGTTTCCTACGAGCTTTTCGACGGCATGGGCGAGAACCCTCTCGTCTCCGTCTGCGCGAAGGCGGGAGCTGCGGCGAGGGAAAACGGCGCGGATTTCATAATAGGCATAGGCGGCGGCTCGGCGCTGGACGGCGCGCGCGCCTCGTGCGTCTTTGCGGTGAATGAGTTCGAGAATCCGCGCGACATCTACAAGCTCGAGTTCGAAAGCGCCCTGCCCCTCGTTACCATAGGCACGACGGCGGGCACGGGCAGCGAGGTGGACGCGGTCTCGGTGCTTACCGACGATGAGACGGGTCTTAAAAAGAGCGTTTCCAAGCCCTTTATGTTCGCGCGCTACGCCTTCTGCGACTATGGCTACACACTGAGCATGAGCCTGAGGCAGACTGTCTCTACCGGCCTCGACGCGCTCTGCCACTGCCTCGAGAGCTGGTTTTCCAAAAACTCCTCGGAAACCTCTCGGCTCTTTTCGCGGCGCGGCGTGGAGCTGGTCTACCCCAGGCTCGTCGAGATAGCCTCGGGCAATTACAGCCTTCAGGACGAAGCCTTGCGCGAGGACCTCTACCACGGCTCGCTCTGGGGAGGCTTCGCTCTGGCCGGCGCGGGCGCGGGCTTCCCTCACCCCGCGGGCTATCCGTTCACCGAGGCGGGCATCTTCCCGCACGGCGTTGCCTGCGCCGTCTTTGAAAAGGCCTTTGTCGAGCACTCGCTCAAATCTGCGCCCGAGCTCTGGAAAAAGCAGCTGCTCGATATAACGGGCGGCGAAGCGCCGCTTTACGCCATGCTGGACAAGCTCACTATAAATAATGTAAGCGTCTCGCGCGAAGCCTGCGAAACGATAATCGAGCGCACGGCCACCAACAAGAACGCCAAGCGCGCCCTGGGCGGCTTCGGCTTCGAGGAGTGCCGCGCTATTGTCGAGAGTCAGTTTCTGGACGAGAGCCAGAGCGAAGCCTTCAGCGGAAGCTGGCTGCTCGACCGCTGAGGAAACCCGCTTCACGTCCCGCCAGTGCCTCAGGCATTAATGCCAGGCGGATTTTTCAGGCTGCTCCCCGCCTTCGGTGGGGGGAGTGCAGCATTCTACACGCTTACAGACCACACCCGAAAAAGTTAACTACCTATAAGATACCCTCCGAAAGTCTTTCCTTCGGCGGGTATTTATTATTCATGGTGAGCAGCGGCTATACCCCGCGCTCTGTTTCGAGCAGTTTGTTCAAAAGCTCAAAGAGCTGAGTTTTTTCCTGCTCGCTCAAGGGTGCGAAAAGCGCTTCGGCGCGCGCGGCCAGCCTCTCCTGCATTCGAACTGCGAGGGCGCGGCCGTCCTCGGTTAAAAAGACGAGGCTTTCGCGGCGGTCATCGCTGTTTTCCCGGCGCTCGATTAGACCCTCCTTTTGGAGCTTGTCCAGCGCCTCGGAGAGCGAGGAGGGGCGTATGTCCGCCCTCTCGAGCAGCTCGCGCTGGGCTATGCCGTCCTCCTCTGCCAGCAGGGCCAGCAGCCTGTCGCGGCCGGGCTTGTGCGGGCCCTGCGGCCCGAAGCCGCGGCTGTCTTTCCTGCAGCCCCCGGGGCCGGGCTCGCCGTGATGATGGCAGTGTTCTCCGTGAGGGCCGCCCTCGGGGCCGTGACCGCCGCGGCGGCGGCAGTGCCGGAATTCCTCACCCTCGCGCTCCTCAAGTGCGCGCTCGCGGTCTCTTTCGTCCGGGGCGAGGCCGTCAAAGCCCTCTCCTCTCCTGCCTTTGCCGCAGCAGCCACCTCGCAGACCCTGCATTTGCAGCCGCCTCAATAAAAGCATCAATTTGATATCCTGAGTCAAAACTATCATTCCTTTATAATTTATTTCGGTACCGAAGCTATTATATCAGAACCCGCTGTGTTTGTAAATAGTTTCGGTACCGAATTTTATTTCCTTCCGTTATACCCCCAGTTCTATATACAGCTTTTCCTCGCGCTCGCGCAGCAGTTCGAAATCTACCGCGGCGCTGTAGTGGCTCTCTATCTCGTCGTGTACCGCCTTCGCCTCGGCCAGCAGCCGCGCCGCCTCTTCCAAAAGCGAGCGCGCCGCCTTTTTTTCAAAGCTTAAGCGCTTTGCCTTTCCCGCAAGGCTTTCGACGCTGTAAAAGCGCGCGTCGCGTATTCTTTTTGCATGAGGGAGTTCTGTGTCCAGAAGCGCGCCGTTTATAAAGCAGAGGGACTGCTCCTCAAAAAAGAGCGCGTCGATGCTTTCGTAGGGGTTGAGGAAGCTGCGGCAGGCTGTAAACCCGTAGCCCGCCCTGAGCGCCGCGTCCCTGATTTCGGACAGCAGCAGCGCGGCCAGAGCGCCGAAGCGGTCGTCAAAGACGTAGGCGCGCTCGCAGAGGGAGGCGTTTTCCGCGGCAAAGCCGTAAAGCCCCTTGGGAGTAGCGGCGCTCAAGACTCGAAGTCTCTCCGCTCCCCCTTCGCCGCCCAGAGGCGGCAGGAGCTTTGCGGCGAGGGAGCGCGCGTAGCGCCGTGCCTTATCCTCATAAAAACAGCCCGTGGCGGCGCGCATAAGGTCGCGGGCGAGAGAGCCCGCCGCCGCTATAAAGCTCTTTGCGCGCGCGTGCAGCGCCGCGTTTTGAGAGAAGAGGCTTTCGAGCCGCGTCAGCTTCTGGGAGAGCGCGGCCGAGTCTATCGTGTCGTAAAGAGAAAGCACGCGCTCGCGCGCGGCGGGAATAGAGGGCTCCACCACATGCGGTGCTGTTCCGTCTATTATCGCAAAGCCCCGCTCGCGGCAGATGAGGCCGTCCAGAGAGTCCGGATCGCTCGAGCAGCGGATCAGCTCCCGCGAAAGCCCCCTGCTCTCAAGCCGCGCCGCCAGCCTTTTCATCAGGGAGGATTTTCCGCTGCCCGGCCCGCTCTTGATGATATAAAGCTTCAGCTTCTCGCCGGAAGCGAGCGTATCGAAAAAGCCCGCGAAGCCGCCCGGAGATGTAGCGCCGAGATAGTATTGATAAGCCATAAAGCACCGCCTGCCTTGTTTTTTTGCACACTCATTTTATGCCCGAAAGCGGAAAGGCGTGCGGCGGCCGCGAATTAAAAGTCCTCCGCGTGGTTAAAATAGCTTACTTGCGTTTTTCAGTGTCTTGCCCCCGCCTTCGACGGTGGCAAGACACTATTGAACGCTGCCCTTTTGGAACTCACGAATTTAAAAGCCCTCCCTGTGTTAAAATAGCTTAAATGAGTATTAAGGAGATGTGCCGATGAAAAAAGCTATTATTTTCCCGCCCAAATACATTCAGGGCGAGGGTGTTCTTGAAGAGATAGGAGAAATAACGAAGACCTACGGAGCCTCCAAGCCTATGCTGGTTTGGGGAAAGCGAACCCGCGCGGCCTCCGGCGATTTCGTTCTGGGCTCGCTTAAGGAAAGGGGGCTTGATTCTGCCGAGTGGGCCTTTGAGGGCGAGTGCTCCAAGGAGCAGTGCTCCGCCATTGAGGCCGCCATCCGCGAGCAGGGCTGCGACATCGTAGTGGGTCTCGGCGGCGGCAAATGTCTTGATATTTCAAAGGCGGCGGCCGCGCATCTGGGGCTGCGGGTCATAATCTGCCCCACCGTCTGCTCGAGCGACGCGCCCACCTCGGCCTGCACCGTCTGGTACTCGTCCGAGGGAGTCTGCACTGGCTTCGACCTCTGGCCGGTCAATCCGGACGCTATTATCGTAGACACCGGGATTATGGTTCTAGCGCCGGAGAAGATGCTCAAGGCGGGCATAGGCGACGCGCTGGCGACCTATATCGAGGCTCGCGCCGCGAACCGCAAGCACAGCCCCGCGAGCAGCGGCGGCGCGCCCACAATGACAGCCATGGCGCTCGCGCGTATTTGCTTCGACACCCTGCTTGAGGACACGGACGCAGCCCTCACAGCTGTGAGCGCCGGGGTGGTGAACCCCTCCTTTGAGCGGGTGGTAGAAGCCTGCACGCTGCTTTCGGGCGTGGGCTGGGAGAGCGGCGGTCTCGCTACGGCTCACCAGCTCGGCAACAACCTCACCGCCTTCCCCGAGGCGCATGGCGCCATGCACGGCGAAAAGGTTGCCTTCGGCATAGTAACGCAGTTCATGCTCGACCCCGACGTTGAGATGGACGAGGTCTACGAGGTGGTGGACTTTATGGCCTCCGTAGGCCTCGCGGTCTGCTTTGAGGATCTCTCCATGCATGGCGTTGAAAGAGAGCGCATAATGCAGTGGTGCGAAAACAACACCGGAGAGGGCGCTTTCACGAATAATCACAGCTTCCCCGTGGGCGCCAAGGAGCTCTACAACGCGATGCTAGCCGCGGACGCCTTCGGCCGCGCGCGCAAGGCGGAGCTGCTTTAGACCAAAACCTGTTTTCGCGCTTTTAGCCATATCCATCGCCACTCATGTTTCCCAGCTCGATTATGCGTACTTTTCAGGGTAGCTCCACCCTTCCGGGGGGCTACCCTGATAAAATGGCGGGCAATACGACAGCTCCCCCGCAATTTCCAGCCCTGCCGCGCATAAGTCGCCGCGCGGCGGGCAATACTGCCAGCAAACACTAACGGCGGTGCTGCAAATGACGGAAAAAGACTATTTCGAGCCCGAGGAGCTGCCCGATTTCACAGAAGCGGCGGGGCCGCGCGGCCACGCTCCCCTTTTCGATATAAGCGCGGACGTAAACGCGCTGCTGGGGGAGGAGGAGCCGCACGAGCAAAAAAGGCGCGCGCACATGGATTTCTTAAAGGGCTTCTTCGCAACTTTGGCAATAACTATTCCGCTCTGCCTGGGCACGCTCATAGTGGGCTACGACCTTACAGGCTCTTTCGGCGGCGCTGAGGAGGTTTCGCAGTCGGCTGAAAAGGTGCCAATCAGCGTGAGCGGCGGCTACACCCTGCTCGCGGCAGTCGAGGAGGAGGGCCGGGCCCTCGGACTCTGCCTGCTGCGCGCGGACGCTGACGAGCGCCGCCTTATCTTTACCGATATCCCCCGCGAAACCACCTTGCTCGACGGCGGGCGGCCCTATGGGGCTGAGGATATATTCGCCGCAAAAGGGCTTTTCGGCCTCGAGGCCGCGCTGAGGGAAACACTGGAGGTAAATATAGATGGCTCCCTTTGCCTTTCCGCCGGGCTTTTGAGCGAGCTTGCGGACAGCCTGGGCGAGTTTCGCTTCTCGCTGGACAGGGATTTCGAGGTTTACGGCGCGAGCGGGATAGTAGAATACAGCAAGCATAGGGGCACCTCCTCATTCTGCGGCAACGATTTGCGTCAGCTCCTGCTGAATGCGCCGCACAAGGGAGAGGAGAGAACCGAGCTCTTTGAAAGGCTCTTTGCCGCAGCTTGGGAGGAATACCGCTCAAAGGAGCTGGCGGAGGAGCTCAGCGATTTTTATACGGAAAACCTCGTCTCGCTGACTACCGACATAAACGGCGGCGGTCTTTACGCCCTCAACCGCACTTTAGAGGCCGCCGCGGCCTCGGGAGAGGGAGGCTATCTCGCCTTGCGCCTCGAGGGGCTCTATCTTGAGGACACGAGCTATATGCTCTCGGAAAACAGCGCCCAGGCGCTCTGGGCCTGCTATCCCAAAAATGCCTCCGGCGCGGCCTAAAGCACTCAAAAGAGGCGCTCCCCCGCGGCCGCGGCGTTGCCATGCGGGCGGCTTTATGCTAAAATCTTGCCGATATAAGCTTAAAAGGCGGTCTTTGCATATGAAAAAAGCCCCGACTTCGGCGCTCGCGCTCTTTTTCTCCTGCCTGCTTTTCGCGGGCTGCTCGGGCACAACTGAGAACGACGTTTCAGCCTATGTCAGCCCCGAGAGCTTCGGCGGCGGCGAGCTGCTGCCCGAAGCGCCGCCCAGCGCGGCGCTGCCCGAGCGCGAGAAGCTCGTTTTGACCCTGCCGGTCTATAAGGCGGAGGAGCAAAGCGAGGAGAGCCTGGCTTTCACGGAAAATATGCGCTACGCGGTGGACTGGCCCTACTTTAAAGGCGAGGAGTTCAGCTTTCTGCTGCCGCCGGGCTGGAACGCGGACAATCTTGAGCTCGTCATAAACGCCTCGGGCGGCCTGAGGCAGTTTATGTTCTACCTGCGCGACAGCGAAAGCGGCACAAGCGCGCTTATTCTCAAAATAGACTGTCTGCACGAGAGCGAGAGCGCCGCGGACTACGGCACGGCGCTGGGCACGAGCTACAACGGCGAATACCGCTATATCCGCGCCGCCGTAGCCGGGGACCTGCCCGAGGCCTTCGCCCACTCCGCGCTGTATTCCACCGTTTACGAGGAGCTCTATTCCGAGGATTTCACCTTTCAGGTCAATACTTGAAAGAAGATTTTGAAGTTTTTAATGTTTTAATACATATCACAGCCATTATAGCTGCCAGGGAGCGGCCCTAAAAGCGGGTATTTGAGGCGGTATTCCCCCGCCTTCGGCGGGGGAATACCGCAAAAAGCGCGCAATAGGGACACTCCCTACCTGCTAAGCCGCCTTCTTTAGGCGGCTTTTTTATGCTGCGAAGCGGAGCTGCAGCCGATTTGCGCGCTTTCGTAAAGCCTACCTCTCCTCGCACCAGCGCGTGAAGGTCTGGGCGGCTATGCCCAGCCTGCGGGCTGCCTCGCGGCCGGAAATTTCGCCGCGCCTCCACTGCTCGCGCAGTATGTAGAACTCCTCGGGAGTTTCCTTGCCGGGCGCTCCGAACTTAACCCCGCGAAGCCGCGCGGCCGCTATTCCCTCACGCTGACGCTTGCGAATCGCCTCGCGCTCCGTCTGCGCAACATAGGAGAGCAGCTGCAAAACTATGTCTGCAATAAGCATGCCCGTGAGGTTCTCCTCGCGGCGGCGAGTATCCAGCAGGGGCATGTCGAGAACTACCATGTGCGCGCCTTTTTCCTTGGTTATTATCCGCCACTGCTCCAAAATCTCGCTGTAGTTGCGCCCGAGGCGGTCTATGGAGTGTATCACCACCACATCGCCATCGCGCAGCTTTTTAAGCAGCCGCTTGTACTGCGGGCGCTCGAAGTCCTTGCCCGAGAGCTTGTCCGTATAGATATTGCGCGGCTTTACGCCGAATTCCTTGAGCGCCAGAAGCTGGCGGTCCTCGTTCTGCTCCTTTGTCGATACCCTCGCGTAGCCGTAAGTCTGCATTCCCTCTTTCCCCTTAAAGTCAAAATCAGGGAGCGTACCCGGTGAGCGCCTTTGTTCACTATATTTCCCCAATGTCATTAGCTTAGGGTGTATCCCCGCGCCAAAAACGTGGGGATACACCCTAAAAAGCACGCACAGCCGAGCCGGAACACAGAGGCTGTTTCGCCGCCCGAGCTTAAATGCCATGGCGCCTTCATCGGGGTAAATGCAGCGTTGAACCCGCTTTCGGTTCGCTCCCGCAAATTTCCATTTTAATAAAAGAAGGGCGTCGTTTTCATTGGAAATATTTTCCCCGGGCTTGACAGAGCGCGAGCATAGTGTTATATTGTGTATACACCATATACACAATTTTTGAAAGGCAAGGCGATGGCAATTCTAAAGGTCAGGAACCTTACAAAGCGTTACGAGAGCTTCACGCTCGACGGCGTGAGCTTCGATTTGGACGAGGGTTATATAATGGGCTTTATAGGCCGCAACGGCGCGGGCAAGACCACTACGCTCAAGAGCATGCTCGGCCTCGTTCACCCCGACTCGGGCGAGGTCGAAATCTGCGGCTTGGATTTTAAGAGCAAGGAACTTCAGTGTAAGCGGGAGATAGGTTTTGTGCTGGGCGGCTTCGATTTCTATTTGAAGCGCAGGCTCTCCGCCATAAGCGCGGTAGAGCGGCGCTTTTACCCCGAATGGGACGAGGCGGGCTACCGCGAATACCTGCGGCGCTTTGAGCTGGACGAAAACAAGAAGGTTGAGGAGCTCTCCGAGGGCATGAAGGTCAAGTTCTCGCTGGCGCTGGCGCTCTCGCGCCGCGCGCGGCTGCTGATTCTCGACGAGCCCACCAGCGGGCTGGACCCCGTCTCGCGCGACGAGCTGCTGCAAATCTTCCGAAAGGTGATAGAGGACGGTGGGCACAGCGTGCTCTTTTCCACTCACATAACGAGCGACCTTGAAAAGTGCGCGGACTTCATTACCTATATAAAAGACGGCAAGATAGTAAAGAGCTGCGAGCGCGAGGATTTTATAGATTCCTATATAGCGGTAAGCGGGCGCGCCGAACAGCTCGACGAGGGCCTGAAGCAAAACCTTATAGGCTATAAGCAGAACGCCTTCGGCTTCACGGGACTCGCCCTCGCCGAAAAGAGGGAGCTTTTGAGCTCTCTGCAGACAGCGCGGCCGGACATAGAAACCATTATGATTTACTCAGAGGAGCCCTCGGACTCGGAGGTGAGGATATGAATTACATGGGCAGCCTGCTCTACAAGGAGTTTACCCTCGCGCGCCACGCGACGGTCTTAATCTTCCCGCTATTCGGCCTTATGCTGCTTATTCCCTCCTACCCCTACACCGTGGCCTTTATTTACACCTGCCTGGAAATCTTTTTCATCTTCCTTAACGGGCGCGAGAACAAGGACGTGCTCTTCACGGCGCTGCTGCCGGTGGAGAAGCGCGACGTAGTGAGGGCGCGCACTTTGATGATAGTTATAATCCAGCTCTTCAATATTTTGATCTCCGTGCCCTTCGCCCTGATAGGCCGCAACATCAACCCCCTCGGGGAGAACACCGTCGGCATAGAGGCCAACGCCGCCTTCTACGCGATAATTCTGATTATGTTCGCCATATTCAACGCGCTCTTTCTGCCCATCTTTTACAAGACCGGCTACAGCGCGGGCAGGGCGCTCTGCTTTGCCGGGGGCGCGGCCTCGCTCTGGCTTATCGCCGCCGAGGTCGCAGTACAGCTCATACCCGCCCTTAAAACCAATCTGGATAACTGGCTTGCCGCGGGACGGCCTCTGCGCCTCGCACTGCTGGGCGCGGCCGCGCTTATTTACTTTGCCGCAACGCTCACGGCCTCGAGGCGCGCGCAGGCGCTCTTTGAAAGGGTAGATCTCTAAGCCGTGAACATCGTTTTAAACAACGGCTCGGAGACGCCTTTATATAAGCAGATATACGAGCAGCTCCGCTCGCAGATAATAAAGGGCGAGCTGGAGGGATCCTACTGCCTGCCGCCCATCAGAAGCGTTGCGCTCGAGCTTCGGGTCAGCGTTATAACCGTAAAAAAGGCCTGGGAGGAGCTCGAGCGCGAGGGGCTTATCTACACCGTTACCGGGCGCGGCTGCTTCGTAGCACCCCATAAGGAGCCCGAGCTCGCCGACCGCCGCTTTGAGCTTGCCGAGGCCGAGCTTCGCGCGGCGCTCGAGCGCGCCGTCTCGCTGGGGCTTTCGGACTCGGAGATACGCGCGCTGCTCGAGAAGCTGCTGGGCTGAAAGGAGACTTTAAGCAAATGGATATTTGGAAAACGCTTTATTTGAAAGCCGCGGAGCTTTACCGCCCCGAAGAAATTTCCCCCTTCATATACGCGCGCAATGTGGTCTGCGCCCTTGAAAGCGGCAGCGGCGAGATTTTCACGGGCTTTTGCGTAGAAAGCTGCGGCGGGGTTTTGAATCTGTGCGCCGAGAGAGCTGCGGCTCTGAATATGCTTTTGAACAGCGGCCAGACAAAAATCAAACGGCTCATCGCCTTCAGGGACAAAGCGCCCTCGGGCGGCGACAGCGGGACGCCCTGCGGCGCGTGCCGGGAGTTTTTCATGCAGCTCAATTCCGAGAATCGAAGCATGGAAATATTGCTGGATTACGAGAAGAGAAAGACCGTCACTCTGCAGGAGCTGCTCCCAAACTGGTGGGGAGACGATCGCTTCTGAGGTCTTTTCCCTCGACTATTAAAGCCCGCCTGCCGATATTTTCTTCGGCAGGCGGGCTTTGCATTTAAGGAGCGGCTCGAAACGGTATGCCGCCTTCGGTCAATGCCATTGAGTCAGAGTGTCTCCTTTTTTTGGTGGGGGAGACGCCCTAAAAAGCACGCGCATTCGAGCTGGGACACATGGATATATAGCTCAACTTAAAGATATTGCGCCTCGGCGCAACGCGCATGAGGCGCTGAGGCTGTTCCCTTAAAACCTAGCTCTCAGAAAAAAACCTGCAATATTCAGACCGGCAATCAGCGCGAATACCGCCGCAAGGCCCCAGCGGCTTTCGGGAGCGCAGACGACAGCCACAGCAGCTGCTACCGCGGCGATTGTAAGGCTCAAAACGATTTCCAGCTTCTTCCTGCTTATATATTCAGCCTCAGTAGCCGTACTGCTCTTTAAGGGCGAGGGCGTTCACTCCGGAATAGACGGGAATGAGACTCATCCCCCCCATCTCGGTGTAGGTTATCTTGTACATGCTGGCAGTGCCGTCAAAAAAACCCATAAGATTGTCCGAGAACAGGGGCGCGAACTCCTCCGCGAAGTAGTCGTCTATCTTCTGTACGAAGACGTAGTCAACCTCCTCTTCGCGCAGGTAGGCCTCGAAGTCGGCGCGGTCTGCCTCGACGTCGTAGGGGCCGTCGTGCTCGGAGCCCTTGGCGACGAAGTCGCCGCCCTCCAGCGTCTGGACGGTGAAAGCGGGCTGGAATTCGTAGTTGAAATAGAACCACTCGCCGCCGTTCGAGTCCTGGCAGACGTAATAAATCCTGTCCTCGCTCGTAAAGGCTCCGGCGAAGTCCGCCGCGTTGTCCATCATGAGCTGGCGCAGGGGCAGAAGGTCCTGATAGACCTCCTCGCTTATAAAGACGTAGTTTTTGAGCGGCACGGGAGTGTAGTAGAACAGCGACCAGAGCAAAACGCCGCAGGCGGCAACTGCCGGAGCCTTCGCCGCCTTAACCCAGCGCCACCGGGATATCTCGCCGAAGCACATCGCCAGAATGGCAATGAGCCAGCCTATGGCGTAGGAGCTTATGTAGCGCTGGTAGGAGGTCAGGGAGTATTCGCTCGAATGGAATACCGCCGTGTAGAGGTAGGCCATCATGAGGTAGTAGAGGAAGAAGCCCGCGAGCAGCATAAACGAGTTTATAACTAACCTGAGCGAATTGCGCTTATGCTTGCAGAAGGGCGCGAGGACGAGCGGGGTTAAGGTAAAGGCGATGAGCATTGTTTTGACGTTGCCGAAGGTTACGAGCTTGAGCTCGGTCAGCGCTGAAACCATGCGCTTCCAGATTTCGTTGAAGAAGGGGTCGCGCCCCGCGAGCATATCCACAAGGCCGTACTCATAGGGCACGGAGTTGCGCTCGATAGAGACCGCCGAGGCGAGATGCAGCGTCCAGACCTCATAGCTCACGAGCACGGCTATAAAGAAGGCCAGCGCGTAAAAATATTTAACGAAGGGCTTCTCCCATTTAAAGAGCCGCTCGCTCGGGAAGCTCCGCGAAATTATCATATCGAAGGCGCAGACAGCCGCCGCCACGAGCGCGAAGGCGAGGCCGGTGTCCTTCATCATCGGCAGCAGCAGCAGCGCCAGCGCCGTTACCGACCAGCGCGGAAAGCCCCTTTCGTCCGAGGAGAACCAGGCCGCGAGCACCGCGCCGAAAACAACGCCCAGCGGCACGTCCGAATAGGAGGTCGAGTAGAGCTTGAGGCCCTCGAAGCTCTCCCAGAAAATATAGAGGGCGGCGACGGAGGTAAAGCTCAGAACCGGCAGGGCAATATAGTTCTTCCATTTGAGCCGCGCGAAGAGCATGGCGAAGACGGACATCATCAGAATATCGTAGGCGAGATAGACCAGCCACTCGGTAAAGACCCCCGCCGTACACTGCATGAAATAGCTGAAGACCGGCAGCGCGGGCGGGTAGGAGACGCCTATCATGCTGCTGGTAAAGAGGGTGTAGAGCCTGCCGTTCAGCCACATGTTCTTGACGGCTATGCCCCAGAAGGAGAACTCGTCCCAAATCATGAAATAGGGCTGCTTGTCGCCCAGCGCAACAAGAAAGGCAAGCGAGGACACAATAAAAAACACCATACCGGGCTTAAAGAACTCCCGCGCGGTCTCGGCGAGACGCTTTCTCTCCCTTATAAGGCAGTACCAAAGGGAAAAGACCGCCAGCGCGTAGACCAGAATTATCCCCACAATAAGCAAATTGAACACGCCGGTGAATATAAGCAGCAGCGTGATGAAGGCTATGGAGGCGAAGGGCGCGAGCGCCGCGTTCACCTTGAAGCGCCTTATGAACAAAAGGGCTATAAGCAGAATTGAAACAAAGGAAAGGGCAAAGCTCATGGATTCAGGCTCCCTCTTAAAACGGGTTTGGCTCTATTATACAGCCTCGGTCAAATCACGCAAGGCTTTACGCTGCCCGAGAGTGTTCCGCCGCGCGGGTTTTTCGCTGTATTCCCCATGCCGAAGGCCAATATCAATCCACCCCCGCCTTCAGCGGGGGTGGATTCCCAAAAAGCTTATGCGGCCCTGCTGACGTGGGAAATCACCGCGTTCGGCGCGCAATCCCGCCCTTGCGCCGAAGGGTCTTTGTGCTATACTGGCAAAAAACGGAGATACAGACTTGCTTTAGGCTCATAAAGCCGTTTCACCTAAAATGCAACTTGAAGTTGCGCCATACTTGCTTTAAGGCAACCGCCGACCGTGCTAAGCTTGAAGCACTGAAAGGAGGCGTGTTTAAAATGAAAGTAAACGCATCAGCAAGCGTATTGATGTTCGTTTTTATTCTGCTCGCAGCCGCTCTCTTTGTCTTTCTTCTGACTCTTGTGATAAGGGCGCTGCTCAAGTATCTGCGCTCCAAAGACGTGAGGGAAGAGAAAGCCGCTGTCAAGCAGTCGCTCGGAGAGGCGCTGAAAAAGCGGCGCACTGAGTGCAAAATGACGCAGGAGTTTGTGGCCGAGGCTCTGGGCGTGAGCCGCCAGGCGGTCTCGAAATGGGAGCAGGGGCTTTCCGACCCCAGCACCTCGAACCTGCTGGCGCTCGCAAAGCTCTACAAAATCTCCGCGGAGGAGCTGCTGAGAGAGGTAGTTTAAGCGGTAAAAACGCGGATACCTCAAGCTGAAGCAGGGTGTGACCCGCCGCGTGGATTTTTCGATGTCTTCCCCCCCGCCGTCGTTCCGACCTGAACGATGCCGATACAAAAGGGGTCAAGTTCCCTGTGGGTGATTTTTTCCGTCACTATGATGGCGGAGGCATAAAGGACGGCGGAAAGCAGGCCGAAAACAAGACCGGGCGACAGCCCACCGAACTGGGCGGTCAGGCAGAATACCCCCAACATGGCGACAGACGCGCTTATTATAGTTGTACTTTCCAAAGGCTTTTTGCAAAGGATCGAGGTAAACAAAGGCACGAAGATGATGGCGCAGTTTTCCAGAAGGGCTACCGTAGAGGAAGCTGTTGTCTTGAGCGCGGTAAGCTCGCTCGCTATAGTGAGATAGTACAGAGCTCCGACAATAATCCCGGCAACAATCTCACCTTTTTTAATCTGCGGGATTTTTTTGCGGAAAACAATAAGCAAAAGAAAAAAGGCCAGCAAGCACCTTATTGCGAGCAGATTGAAAGTCTCCATCGTTTGAAGGACTATTTTGCTGAATATAAATGAGGTAGCTCTCGCGGCTATTACCGCCGCCAGCAGCAGCTCGTATTTATGCGCTTTCATAAGCCTTCGCCAATCAGAGCTGTTCTTGACGCTCTTTCCTCGAGCGTCATATAGCCGCAGGAGATAAGCCCGGCGGGCAGCCGCGCCGCGCGCAGGTATTCTTCACAGTCGAGATAAAAGCGCTTGCCCCAGGAGGAAACGGTCAACACCCTGTCCTCGAGCGCGCAGGCGGTTACAAAATGGCCGCTTCGGTTTTTGTAGCGCAGCGCGTCCGTAAGGCCGCGGCCCTCGCGCGAGCGGCGGTACATATTAAGGGATTTGATTTTCAGGGGAAAGGAGGGTATGGAGAGAATGACGGGCAGGTCGTCCGCCAGCTGCGCCGCTATTCTCATAAGCGCGCCGCCGTCGAGAGCCGTCTGCCGCCACTTGGCCTTCAGTCCCAGCCGGTTTTCGGCGAAATAGCGGTTTATGCCCTGCGCCAGGCCGAAGCCCGTCTTGCCGAAATAGGGCAGCGGGCGCGCGTAGCGAGCGAGCACCTCGGACAGGTATCGGAGATATTCCTCCTTTGAAAGCTCTTCGGCGCGCGCAAAGGCCGCGCAAAGCGGGCTCTCCCACTGAGGGCGCGAGCGCGCGAGATATAAAAAGAGATCGGCGGCCGCCACGGCTCCGCAGGAGCACTTGGCTAGAGCTTCCGGCCTTCCCTCGGCAAGCCAGCGCTGATTTCCGCCGAAGCTCAAGGCCGCGCCGTCCCTCACCGCTATATATTCGCCGCTTTTAAGTTTGGCGTTGCCCATTAATAAAACCTGTCTTTAAATAATTCTGCCCGACGCGCGGGAAAAAAGAACAGCGCGGCAGACGGTGCGGCCGTCCAAGGCTGCTTTTGTCTTAGAATATCACGGGCGAGTCCGGGGCGCAACAGCATACCGGCTGCGCAAGTGATTCAAAGGCTGGTATTTGAAGCTGCATTACCCCCGCCAAAGGCGGGGTCAGGAACGCTGATCCCGCGCGAACGGAACCCATCCGACCGCGCGAGCTAATCTAAGGTTTCCGCCGAGGTAAATATCCTGGCTTAGTGCAGGGAGAAAAATATTGAGCGCGCTTTTACCTGAGCGGGCTCTTTATTATTTTTGCTCCGGCTCTCGGGTAGGCCTCGGGAGTCGGTTGTATTTTTTCTATTATAATCAAGGCGCGGCGGTCACCGTCGGGCAGCTCGTAGGAAACCGTTTTCTTGAAGCTGCCGCCCAGCTTCGCAATCGCGCCCTCGGCCTCGCGCAGCTCCTCCTCAAAGGAGGGGCCCTTCATCGCGACAAAGCAGCCTCCAACCTTAACCAAGGGCAGGCAGAGTTCGCAGAGCGCCGCAAGGCGGGCCACCGCGCGCGAAACGGCGCTGTCAAAGCTCTCACGGCAGGCCCTGCGCGCGGCCTCCTCGGCTCTCGCGTGCAGAGTTTTAGCGCTTATTTCGGCTTTTGCGCAGGCCTCGGCCGCGAACTCGAGCTTCTTTTTGGTTGAGTCGAGCAGGGTGAGGCGCGCATCCTCCCTCACGGCCGCTATGACCGCGCCGGGGAAGCCCGCGCCGCTGCCGACGTCGCAGACCTCGCCCGCTATTTCGGGCAGGGCGGCGGCAGCCAGGCTGTCAAGCAGGTGCTTATCGACAAAGGCCTCGGGCCCGCTTATGGCAGTGAGATTCATCGCGCGGTTTCTCTCGAGCACGAGCTCGCCGTAGAGGGCTGTTTTTTCGATATCTGCGTCTTTAATTCCGGGGAAATAGCCGCCCGCGTATTTTTTGAGTCTTTCAAAATCCAGCATCTCGATACCTCTCTAAGCCAATACCGGTTGGCTTTGCTGCTCGGACTTTTTTGTTCACCCCCGCCTTCGGAGGGGCGAACATAATGACTTTGCCTCTCAGCCCATGCCGGTTGGCACTGCTGCTTAGACTTTTTACTGCCCCCTCAGCCCTAGTTCGCGTTTTTGTCGCGGCGGCGCTTTGCCAGCCAGATGGTGAGCACCTCAATATCCGCAGGATTGACCCCGCTTATGCGCGAGGCCTGGCCCAAATTCAGCGGCTTTACCGCGTCCAGCTTCTGCCTGGCCTCGAGACGCAGGCCCTCAATTTCGGCGTAGCATATATCCGCTTCGAGCGGCGTCTCGGCATATCTTTTTAGCCTCTCAACCGCGGCGCGCTGCCTTTTTATATAGCCCGCGTATTTAAGCTCGGTCTCGACTCGCTCGCGCACCCTCAAGGGCAGCGGCGGACGGGCGGGATCGAAGGCGGCGAGGTCGGCGTAGCCGACGGCGGGGCGGCGCAGCAGCCCCGCCAGCGCGCCGCCGGAGGGCGGCGCGCTCTCGCCGCGCCCCTCCAAAAATCCGTTAAGCTCCCTGCTTGGCGCTATAAAGGTCTTTTCCAGCCTCTCGAGCTCTCTTTCCAAAAGCTCTTTTTCTTCTCTGTAAAGCTCATAACGCTCTTTTTTCAAAAGCCCCAGCTCAAAACCGATTTCGCAGAGGCGCTCGTCGGCGTTGTCCTGCCGCAGAAGCAGGCGGTATTCGCTGCGTGAGGTCATCATTCGGTAGGGTTCGTTCGTGCCCTTGGTAACGAGGTCGTCTATCAGCGTGCCGATATAGGAGCTCTCGCGCGGCAGGGTAAAGGCGCTCAAGCCCTGCGCCCGCCGCGCCGCGTTTATCCCTGCCACAAGCCCCTGCGCCGCGGCCTCCTCGTAGCCGCTGGTGCCGTTGAACTGCCCCGCGCCGTAAAGCCCCTTTACGGCCTTGGTCTCGAGCGTGGGCAGCAGCGCCAGCGGGTCTACGCAGTCGTACTCTATGGCGTAGGCGGGGCGCATGAGCTCGATTTTCTCAAAGCCCTCTATGGTGCGGTAGAGCTCGTACTGCGCGTCCAGCGGCAGCGAGGAGCTCATGCCCTGCAAGTAGACCTCCTCGGTGAACTCGCCGCAGGGCTCCACGAATATCTGGTGGCGCTCCTTGTCCGCAAAGCGCATTACCTTGTCCTCTATTGAGGGGCAGTAGCGCGGCCCCACGCCCTCTATTTTGCCGCCGTAGAGCGGCGAGCGGCTAATATTCGCCCTTATGACCTCATGGGTCCTTTCGTTGGTGTGCGCTATAAAGCAGGGCAGCTTGTTTTCGGTTTTTCCCTCGTTAAAGGGATCGAAGGGCACGGGGTTCGAGTCCCCGTCCTGCCTTGGCAGCTTTGAAAAATCTATACTGCGCCGGTGCGCTCTCGCGGGCGTACCGGTCTTGAAGCGGCGCAGCGGCAATCCCAGCCGCTCGAGAGAGCGCGAGAGCTCGCTTGCGGCGGCTACATTGTCCGGCCCGCAGTCCCTTGTAGCCTCGCCCACAAATATACGACCCTTTAAATAAGTTCCCGTAGCTATAATCACGCTCTTTGCGCGGCAGTCGTAGCCCAGCGCGCTTTCTACGCCCTCTATTTCGCCGTCCTTTACTTTAAGGCGCGTTACCTCGTCCTGAATTATATCCATAAGCGGCTCGTTCTCGAGCGCGCGCTTCATGTAGCGGTGGTATTCACGCCTGTCGCACTGCACCCTTAAAGAGCGTACTGCCGGGCCCTTGGCGGTGTTGAGCATTCGGCTCTGCAGGGTAGTGGCGTCGGCCGCGCGGCCCATCTCGCCGCCTAAGGCGTCTATTTCAAACACGAGACAGCCCTTGGCCGTGCCGCCAATTGAAGGATTGCAGGGCATATTGGCTATGGCGTCTAGCGTCAGGGTGAAGACCGCCGTGCGCGCGCCGAGGCGCGTCGAGGCCAGCGCAGCCTCGCAGCCCGCGTGCCCCGCGCCTATAACTATAACGTCGTAGTCCTTAAACTTAAACATAAACTTCCCCGAGAGAGCGTTCCCATGAGGTCTTTTGCCTGCACTGGGCCGCTCCCTTTTCCAAGCTATAATGCACAAAGCCTTGAGAGCATATTAGCGTTTATTGTGTATTGATTTAAACTGATTGCTACTTCCCGACACAGAAGCGCGAGAAAACCTCGTCGAGCACGCTTTCGGAGGCGTTTTCTCCTTTAAGCTCGCTCAGGGCCTCCAGCGTCTGAGAGAGCATGGCGTAGCCCGCGTCCAGCAGCGAGGCGGCGCAGGCCTCCCGCGCCTCTTTAAGAAACTCCAGCGCTCTCAGCGCGCTCTCGCGCTGTCTCTCTGTGGCGAGCAGGGGTGCGTTAGGGTCGAGCGAGTCGGTTTTGATAAGCCGGGCTACGGCTTCGTCCAGCACTTCCAGCGACTGCGGCTCCCTTGCGCTTATAAAGACCGGCTCGCCGAAGGCGGCTTTTAAAGGGGCGCTGTCGAGCGCCTGAGGCAAATCGGTTTTGTTTACAACCGCTATCGCGCGGCGGTCCCTGAGGCTCTCTATAAGCCGCAAATCGTCCGAATCCAGCGCCCGCGAGCTGTCGAAGACCGCGAAGATGAGTGAGGCCTCCTCCACCCTCTGCAGCGCCCTCTCTATGCCCATTTTCTCCACCGGGTCCTCGCTCTCGCGTATTCCAGCCGTGTCGGCCAGCAGCAGCGTCGTGCCGCCGAGGCTTATCCTCTGCTCGAGCACATCGCGCGTAGTCCCGGCTATGGGCGTGACCAGCGCCTTTTCCGCGCCCGCCAGCAGGTTTAAAAGCGTGCTCTTACCCACGTTCGGGCTGCCCACTATTACCGCCGGAACTCCGCGAATTAAGTCCGCGCCCAGATTGTAGCTGCCCGCGAGCTTCTCAAGCTCAGAAACAAGCGCGCCGAGCCTGCTTTCAAATTCGGCGTAATCCGGCTCCTCCACGTCCTCCTCGGGGAAGTCTATACAGGCGGTGAGATGCGCCTGCATGGCGAGTATCTCGGCTTTAAGCTCGTCCAGCTTTTTGGAGAGCGCGCCCGAAGCCAGCGCCGCCGCCGCGCGCTCGCCCTGCCTTGAGGCGGAGTTTATAAGCTCGCAGACGGCCTCGGCCTCGTTGAGACTTATGCGGCCGTTCAGGCAGGCTCTGCGGGTAAACTCTCCTCTCGCCGCCGCGCGCGCTCCCGCCGCGCAGACGGCGCTCAATATCTCGCGGCAGGGCAGCTCCCCGCCGTGGCACATTATCTCGACTGCGTCCTCGCCCGTATAGCTGCGCGGCGAGTGGAAGACGAGCGCCAGCGCCTCGTCTATAAGCTCGCCCTCGGGCGAATAGGCCTTGCCGAGCCGCGCGCTGAAGCCCCGCTGCTCCTCGAGCGGCCTGCCGCAGTTCGCCCTGAAAACAGCGTTCGCTGTGGCAAAGGCCCCCTCGCCGGAGATGCGGACTATCGCTATGCCGCCCGCGCCGGGGGGAGTGGCTATGGCGGCAATGGTGTCGCAGGAAATCATTTCGCCCTCCTTAAAGCTAAAGGGTCAAAGACCGCGCGGCCTACCCGCGCGCCGGCCTTTGACCCCGGAGCGTATTACATATTAACCTTGAATTGAATTAAAGCTCTATCTTCTTGTAGAGCAGGCTCTCGTCCAAGTCGGTCTTTTTCTCGGCCTCGCTCCTTGCGGGCTCGGGGCTTTCGCCGGCGCGCGAGGGCTCAGCGCGCTCCTCGTCCCTGCTGCCGTAGTCTCTGGGGGCGCGGCGCTCGGGCCGCCCGCCCGTGCGTGGCCTTCTCGGGCCGCCGCGCTTCCTGTCGGGACGGCGCGAGCCCTTTCCGCCGCTCTCAAGCGAGATGACTACCCTGCGGTAGGGCTCCTCGCCCACGGACTCGGAGATAACGCCCTCTATCTGCTGGACGGCGCTGTGGACTATGCGGCGCTCGTAAGGGTTCATCGGCTCGAGCGTGGCACTGTATTTCGTGCGCTTCACCTTTCCGGCCTCGCGCGAAGCCAGGGCCTGCAGCGCCCTCTCGCGCTTTTTGCGGTAGCCGGCTATGTCGAGGCTTATCTTGCAGTAGTCATCGCCCGCGCGCGAGCTGACCAGCGTGCAGAGGTACTGCAGCGCGTCCATAAGCTCGCCGTGGCGGCCTATAAGGGCGCTGGCGTCCGCCCCCTCCGCCACAAGCTTTATCCCGCGCTCCGTCTTCTGCGCGCTTAGCTCCCAGCTTGCGACTCCAAGGCGCGCGCCGACCTCCTTAAGAAATTCCAGCGCGGTCTTGGCGGACTCGGGCAGCTCGGCGAGTTCAATGGTCTCCGCCGTCTCCGGCGCCTGCTGCGGCGCTTCGGCGGCGGGCGGAGCGGGCGCCTTTGCCTCCTCGGGAGCTCTCTCCTCCTTCGCGGTGTTGAAGGGGTAGCTCTCCCTGAGCTCCGCGTCTCTCTTTGGAGCCTTTTCGGGCTTGCTCTCGCGAGTGTGCTTCTTGCCCGCTCGAGCTTCCTCGCGGTGCCGCTCGGTGCGGTGCGGCTCTGTTCTTTCGCCGACCTCGCTCTCGCTGCGGCTCTCCTTTTCGCGGGCGGGGTGCTCGAGCTCCTCGAGCAGGCTCTTGGCGGATATCTCGTCCTCGCGCCGCCAGGCCCTTACCCTGGCGGGCCTCGCGCCTATGCCGAATACTCCGCTCTTGGCCTCTTCGAGAATTTCGTAAACGAGGTCGTCCGAGCTCAAGCCCAGCTCGGAGCAGGCCTTTTCGACGGCCTCGGCGACCGTCCTTCCCTGTGTTATGGTCTCCTGCATTATCTATTGCTTCCTTTCAAAGCTTGTCAGCAATCGTAGGGCGAGTCCTTAAGAGTGCGCGCCTTCTGCAGCCTGAGCTTTTCCAGCTCGGCTACGGACAGCTCCTTTTCAATTACCTCGCCGGTCTTCTCGTCTTTAATTTTGACGATGTTCTTCTTTTTCTTCTTGGCGGATTTTTTCTTTTCCTCCATCTCGAGGCGCATCTGCTCTTTGAGCTTTTCGGGGTCTACTATCCTCTTGAGCAGGAAGGACTGGCCGATGAGGATTATGTTCTGGAAGGCCCAGTAGAGGCTGAAGCCCGCGGGATACATAAAAGAGAACACCGCGAACATCAGCGACATTACTATCATCATGACGCGGGACTGCGCGCCGCCCTGCGCGTCGGCGCTGCCGCTCGTCCTGAGGTTGATGAGCGAGGAGGCGAGCATTGTGACGACGGAAAACGCCGGAATAAGCCAGACGAGCGAGGGGTTCTGAAGGCTCGGCACGTCCCAGAGGTTAATGGAGCCTATACTCATGTCGAGGTTGGCTATTCTTTCTATCCAGTCGGCGTATTCGGGGTTGGCGGTAAGGGAGGAAAAGGCTCCGATATTGGTCTTAATCTGCTCTATTATCGAGGTTTCTATAAGGCGGGTGTTGGAGGTGGTAACGAGCGAGTTGGTTATGCTGGTAAGCTCGCTTACCAGCTCGGCGGGAACCGTGAGCATATAGGTGAGGGGCTTGTAAATGACCTCTATGAGGCCGAAGATTATCGGGAACTGTATAAGCAGAGGCAGGCAGCCGGACATGGGATTATAGCCCATCTCCTCCTGGAGCTTGAGCATCTCCTCCTGCTGGCGCTTTTTGTCGTTGGCGTAGGTCTTTTGAACGTCGGCCATCAGCGGCTGGAAGGCCGCCATTTTCGCCGAGGACTTCTGCTGCTTTAAAGAGAGCGGAAAGAGCAGAATTTTGGTAATGAGGGTAAAGAGGAAGAGCGCCCATATGTAGGCTATGGGCAGATTGAGAATGTCGTGAACAAAGATATAGCAATACTTCATTATGAAGCCGAGAGGTATCGCTATCAGGTCCCAAATCTGCTGAAACATTTAAATTTCAAATCCTCCGTCGGAGATTATTATTTCAGGCGCGCCGGCCTCTGTGGTACGGGATCGTAGCCGCCTTTAAACAGAGGATTACACCTTAAAATTCTAAAGAAGCCGAGCAGCAGGCCCATAAGTACCCCGCGGGTTTCTATGGCCTCCAGAGTGTACTGGGAGCAGCTGGGCACAAAGCGGCAGTGGTCCCCCAGCAGAGGGCTTATATATTTTTGATAGCCGCGTATCAGAAAAACGAGCGCGCGTTTTATCATTTAAAGCACACCCGCGCCCTCGAGATGGCGCTTCATATGGGGTATGAGCTCGGTGGACTTTTTTTCAAGACAGGCCGCGCGGCAGACGAAAACTATGTCGAAAGAGCCGCCCGCGTTTTTGAGCAGCTCGCACGCGGCGGCCTTGACTATCCTGCGCGCCCGGTTGCGCTTGACCGCGCAGCCGAGCTTCTTCGAGGCGCTGACGCCCAGCCTCACTCCAAAGCGCCCCCGCGCCACATAGGTCGTAAAATAGGCGCAGGAAAAGCGCTTTTTGCTTTTGTAGGCGCGCGCGAACTGCCAGTTGCGGTTGAGAGAGGTGGGCCTTGAGGGGCCTTTATCTGCCATTTAAAAAATAAGAGCCTCCGCTTTTGCGGCGGCTCTCAGGCGCTCAGGCGGGCCCTGCCGCGCGCGCGCCTTCGCGCAAGAACCTTGCGTCCGTTGGAGGTGGCCATGCGCTTCATAAAGCCGTGGACGCGCTTGCGGGTGCGCTTTTTGGGATGATAAGTCGGTTGCATTTTCTTCTCCTTGCTGAAAACCTTGCGGTTTATAAGTATATAACACAGCGCTCGGCGATGTCAAGCGCTAAAAGAGACCGGGAGTGTCCCGTTGCGTTGTTTTTTCGCTGTCTTTTCCCCGCCTCCGGCGGGGGAAAGACAGCACATTACACGCTTACAGGTCACTCCCAAGAGACCGGGACGCCTCCGGAATGTTTAGTGTTCTGTTTCCCCGTCGAAGGAGGGAAAACAAAACACAGCTTCAGCACGAAAGGGCTGCTCTCAGAAGCGTGGGAGTCTCCCTCCGCGTGGGTTTTCTCCCATTTTCAGGCGGCGAGGCAGCGCGTACAGTAAAAAAACGCAGGGCGGGAGCGCTCCTTTCTTATGGAAAACAGCTTCGTCATTTTTACTGAGACAGTTAAAATTTATTATCATAATTTGCACATAAATCCGCGGCTTTTTCTGTTGAAAGAAAGCTCACGATATGCTAAAATTCTTACATATATATTTGTAGTATTTTAGAAAGAGAGAGCGGCCAATGGAATCTTTCGAGCAGTGCTTAAACGCGGTAAAGGATTATTGCCGGCTGTCGGAGGCCGAGACCATCTACAACCTCTGGCTCAAGGGTCTTGAGCCCGTCTCCTACGACGACGGCAAGGCCACGCTCTCCGTGAGCACGGCCTTTATAAAATCAACGGTTGAGGAGCGCTACCTGCCCCTGCTCAAGCGCGCCTTTTCGCAGGTCATGGGCTTTGATATCGAGATTAAAATCGTCAGCCGTGCCGAGATGCCCGGGGACGAGGGCGAAAAGAGCGGCGCGCAGAGCTTCGGCCCTGAGGGCCAATACACCTTCGAGAACTTCATAGTAGGTCAGGACAACCGCTTTGCCCACGCGGCGGCGCAGGCCGTGGCCGCCTCGCCCGCGAGCACCTACAACCCTCTCTTCATCTACGGCGCGCCGGGCTTAGGCAAGACCCACCTGCTGCTCGCCATTAAGAACTCGCTGACAAAAACTCACCCGCAGCTTAAAGTAATATACATAGGCGGCGACCAATTCACAAACGAGCTCATCGCCGCGATAAGCTCGGGCAGCACCGAGGCCTTCCACGATAAATTCCGCTCCGCAGACGTCCTGCTCGTGGACGACGTGCAGTTCATAGGCGGCAAGGAGGCCACTCAGGAGGAGTTCTTCCACACCTTCAACGCCCTGCACAACGACCACAAGCAGATAGTCATCTCCTCGGACAGGCCGCCAAAAGAGATAAAATCCCTCGAGGAGAGGCTGCGCACCCGCTTTGAATGGGGTCTGCTCGCGGACGTTCAGCCGCCGGACGTGGAGACGCGTATATCCATTATCTACCGCAAGGCCGAGCAGCTCGGTCTCAAGATTTCGAGCGAGGTGGCCGAGTATATAGCCGTAAACGTCAAGAACGACGTGCGCCAGCTCGAGGGCGCGGTAAAGAAGCTGGGAGCCTATTACCAGATGGACGGCATAAGCCCCTCGATAGGACTTGCGCAGAACGCCATAAGGGACATACTCTCCGAGCAGCAGCCAATACCCGTTACTGTCGAGAAGATAGTAAATGAGGTCGCGCGCACCTACAACGTCTCTCCCGAGGACATACGCTCAGCCAAGCAGAACGCCTCCGTTTCCCTGCCGCGCCAGGTAGCGATGTATATAGTAAGAGAGGTCACGGGCATGACCATGGAGCGCATAGGCGCGGAGTTCGGCGGCCGCAATCACGCCACGGTTGTCTACGGCACGAGCAAGGTGGAGAAGCTCATGCAGAACGACACGAGAACGAAAGAGCTCATAGAGGACATTATCAAAAACTCCAAGACATGAGTGCCGAGGTTTTAAACGGCTTTTTGTAGATTCAACGTTTAAAATATGAGGATTTTCACAAAGAACGGAACAATTTTAAATCTTCCACAATTTTTAAACGGCCGAACGCACGATTTCAACCTTTTAAAAATAGAGACTGCTTCTGTTGTTTTTAAATACTTCTACCGCTTTGACAGGCCCTAATACTACTAAAATTTAAGTTAGTTTATATATAAAGAAATCGAGGGGATAAAAATGAAAATAAGCTGCGAAAGATCCGCGCTGCTGGAGGCTATAAACGGAGTATCCAGAGCGGTGAGCGCAAAGTCCACTCTGGCCGCGCTCGAGGGAATACTCTTCAAATGCCGCGAAGACGGAGTGTTGCTTACGGCCTTCGACCTTGAAATCGGCATAATGACCGAGCTCGAGGCCGAAGTGGAAGAGTCGGGCGAGATAGTCTTAAATGCGCGCTTTCTGGGAGACATGGTCCGCAGAATAGAGAGCGAGCGCGTAGAAATAGAGGCCAAGAGCGATTTTAAGACCACGGTAAAGGGCGGCATAACGGTTTTCAATTTTATAGGCATACCCGCCGCTGACTTTCCCGAGTTGCCCGTGCCGGACACTGACAATACCCTTTCAATAAAGGCCTCGCTTTTAAAGGAGCTTATAAACAAAACCATCTACGCCGTCTCTCCCAGCGACCAGCGTCCGGTACACACGGGCTCAAAATTCATAATAGAGGGAGACGAGCTCACGGTAGTTTCCGTAGACGGCTACCGCCTGGCCGTGGCGCGCTGCCGCGGGGCCTCGCTCATGGAAAACAAAAGCTTTATAGTTCCCGGAAAGACTCTCTCAGAGATAGCGAAGCTCGCGGGCGACGGCGAAAACGAGGTGACCGTAGGCACGGCGCGCCGCTCGGCGGTGTTCCGCTTGGGCTCCTATACCGTAGTCACGCGCCTTTTGGAGGGCGATTTTCTCGACTACCGCAAGGCGGTGCCCAAGGGATATACGACCAAGGTTAAAATCGGAGTCAAGGAGTTCTACGACGCAATAGAGAGGGTATCCCTCATAATAACCGACCGCTTCAAGAGCCCCGTCCGGCTCATCTTCGGCGAGGGAAAGCTAACCATAACCTGCGTTACGGGAATAGCCAGCTCCTACGACGAGATGGACTGCGAGATAGAGGGCGAAGGCATAGAGATGGGCTTCAACAACCGCTATCTGCTCGACGCTTTGAGAAACAGCGGCCTTGAGGAGGTAGTGCTCGAGATTTCGGGAGCCTCCTCCCCGATGAAGATAGTCCCGCCCGAGGGCGACGACTTTCTCTTCCTGGTGCTTCCCGTACGCATCAAGAACGAATGAGCGAGCTTTTTATAAAAAGCGAATACATAAGCCTATCTCAGGCCCTAAAGCTTTGCGGCGCGGTTTTGAGCGGCGGGCAGGCAAAAGAGTTGATTTCAGAGGGTGAAGTTAAAGTAAACGGCGAAACCTGCCTGCAAAGAGGACGAAAGCTCAGGCCGGGAGACGTTTTCGAAGCTTCAGGCGAGGTCTTCGAGGTGCGCGGATGTACCTGACGCGACATTCCTGCGTTAATTTCAGGAATATAAAAAGGCTCGAGCTCGAGCCCTCCGAGGCCGTAAACGTCATCTGCGGGAAAAACGGCCAGGGCAAGACAAATCTTCTGGAGAGCATATTTCTTTTAACGGGAGCCAAGAGCTTTCGCGCCGCAAAGGACAGCGCGCTTATAAGGCAGGGTGAGCAGGCCGCGCGCCTGAGCTCCGGCTTTGTGAGCGAGGGGCGCGAGCAGGAGATAGTTTTAACTATTACCGAAAAGGGCCGCGAGGCCAGCTTGAATAAGGGGGCCTTTAAAAGAGCCGCGGCCGCGGCGGGCAAGCTCTGCTGTGTAGTGTTTTCGCCGGAGCATTTAAGCTTAGTTAAAGGCTCGCCCGAAAAGCGCCGCCGCTTTATAGACACGGCGCTTTGCCAGATATCCCCGCTCTACCTGAACAACCTCAAAAACTTCACGCGCACCTTAAACCAGCGCAACCGCCTTTTGAGGGACTATTACCAGACCTTCAACTCCGAGGGTCTGCTCGATATCTACGACGAGCGCCTGGCCCAGTCTCTGACTTTTATAACCAGAGCGCGGCGCGCCTTTCTGGAAAAGCTCTCCCCCTTGGCCTGCGAGCGCTACCGCGAGATATCCGAGGGCTTGGAAGAACCGCGAATGGCCTACGCCTCCAGCGTTTTTAAAGAGGGCGCGCCGCTCTCCCCCGAGCAGGCTCTGAGCGGCCTTAAGAGCGGCCGCGAGGCTGACAAGCGCGCGGGCTTTACGCTCAAGGGGCCGCACAGGGACGATTTGGAGCTGAAGCTCAACGGCGAGGAGGCCAAAGCTTTCGCCTCTCAGGGGCAGCAGCGCTGCCTCGCGCTCTCCTTAAAGCTGGCCGAGGCGGAGCTTATGGAGGCTGAGACCGGCGAGAGGCCCATACTCCTTTTGGACGACGTGCTCTCTGAGCTGGATGAGGCGAGGCGCGAGCGCCTCTTAGGGGCCTTGGGCGAGGCTCAGGCCTTCATAAGCTGCTGCGAGCCGGAGGTGGTCTTAAAGAGCTTTCACTGCGCCGCAAGGGTCTTTAAAATGAGCGGCGGCGCGCTCATCTGAGAAAGGAAAAATATGTATATGCAGCTCGGCGGCGCGGCGGTTGTTCGCTCGCGCGATATAATAGGCATCTTTGATTTGGACTACTGCTCCACAAGCGCGCGGACGCGGGAATATTTGAAAAAGGCCCAGCTCGCGGGAGAGGTGGTAAATACTACCGAGGAAATACCCAAAAGCTTTGTGGCCTGCGAGGACGAAAAGGGCGTAAGGCGGCTTTACATCTCGGGCGTCTCCACGGCAACGCTCAAAAAGCGCGCCGCCTCGGGGGCGGATGGTCTGGTATAGGGCCTAACGCGGGGGACGAGGAGAAAAAAGCGCAGGGACGCTCTTTCGATATAAGCCCCCCTGAAAAAACAGAAAAAGAGGTTCGGTTTGGCAAATGGATGAATTGAAGCAGAACAGAGCGAATAACGAGGAATACTCGGCCGAGCAGATACAGGTGCTCGAGGGCCTCGAGGCCGTCCGCAAGCGCCCGGGTATGTATATAGGCTCCACAGGGCCGAGGGGGCTGCACCATCTGGTCTACGAGATAGTGGACAACTCCATAGACGAGGCTCTGGCGGGTTACTGCACCGAGATAAAGGTCACGATAGAAAAGGGCGAGGTTATAAAAGTTGAGGACAACGGCCGCGGCATACCCGTTGGCATACAGTCCAAGGTGGGTCTGCCCGCCATAACCGTCGTCTACACCATGCTGCACGCCGGCGGCAAGTTCGGCGGCGCGGGCTATCACTTCTCCGGCGGGCTGCACGGAGTGGGAGCTTCGGTAGTCAACGCGCTCTCTGAGTGGCTCAGCGTAACGGTCTTTACCGACGGCGGCGAGTACACTCAGAGTTTCAAACGCGGCAAGGAGGACGGCCCGCTTGTGCGCGTGGGCGACAGCGGCAGAAGCGGCACTCTCGTGCGCTTCAAGCCCGACAGCGAGATATTCGAGGACACTCATTTCGATTTTGAAACCTTAGAAGGCAGGCTGCGCGAGCAGGCCTTCCTGAACGCCGGGCTCAAGATAATCCTGCGCGACGAGCGCGAGGCCGAGCCCCGCGAGGAGGCCATGCACTACGAGGGCGGCATAAAGAGCTTTGTGGAGTTCATTCATGAGCGCAGGCAGCTGGGCACGCTGCACCCCGAGGTAATCTATTTCAAGACCGCGGACGAGGGCGATTTGCGCGAGGCCGAGGTGGCGATGCAGTATAACGACAGCTATAACGAGCTGCTGCTCTCCTTCGCCAACAACATACACACCGTGGACGGCGGCACGCACGAGCAGGGCTTCAAGAGCGCGATAACGCGCGTCTTCAACGACTACGGCCGCCGCCGCGGGCTTTTGAAGGACAGCGACAAGAACCTGACGGGCGACGACGTCCGCGAAGGACTCACCTGCATAATAAGCGTCAAGCTGCAGGAGGCGCAGTTCGAGGGCCAGACCAAGGGCAAGCTCGGCAA
>JAUNBN010000098.1:3932-5596 GCA_030527085.1 Oscillospiraceae bacterium | reverse complement strand
TGAAGAAACTGGACGCATATTATGGGACGAAGGAGCGACCGACCGAAGAGGAATTAGAATATATCCGCAAACAGCTGACAGCTTTATTCGGGACGGAGGAAGAACCGGTAGAGCAATCGAGCAAGTAGGAAATGTCAGTGCAGCCTATCTTCCCGTTTCCGATAACGACATAAAAGACAGCACGAAAGAAACTATCGCCGCCCTTGCCGAATTTGGCTTGAGCGGCTTCACTGTGTGGGGGGGCAGTTAGGAATACTTCAGAGCAGGAAGCTTGCCATAGCGCAATTATATGCAAGAATCCCGATGCCGAAAATTTAAGGACGCCACAGCGTCCTTTTTAGCGTTTATATGCTTATCGTCTCGGACATTCTAAGCAAATCTGCGTCCACCGTCTTTTTCATCTCGAGCGCCTCGCTTATGTCAAAGTCACAGATGAGGCCGTTTTTATAGGCAACAACGCGGTTGCTAGCGCCCGCCTCCAGCAGCTTAACAGCGTGGAAGCCCATCTGGCTGGCCATAACGCGGTCGCGGTTTGTGGGAGAGCCGCCGCGCTGTACATGGCCCAGAATAGTCGCACGGGTGGTTATGTTTGTTCTCTCCTCAATTCTCTTCGCGAGCTCGTAGGCGCTGCCGCAGCCCTCGGCCATAACAATTATAAAATGCCTCTTGCCGGTGCTCTGTGTGTT
This sequence comes from Oscillospiraceae bacterium, assembly GCA_030527085.1. GTDB lineage: Bacteria > Bacillota > Clostridia > Oscillospirales > Ruminococcaceae > JAUNBN01. The sequence continues at coordinate 4,910 of JAUNBN010000098.1, read as the reverse complement.
GTTCATTCGCTCAATTATGTCCCTTTCGAAATCATAGGGTATTTCTGGGACGATAATCGTAAGCGCGCCGCAGGCGATGCCTGTGTTTACAGCCAGATAGCCGCTCTTGTGCCCCATAACTTCGACCACGGAGCAGCGGTTGTGGGACATGGTAGTGTCGCGCAGCTTGTCTATCATCTCTGTGGCGGTATTGAGCGCCGTGTCGAAGCCTATGGTGTATTCCGAGCAGGCGATGTCGTTGTCGATAGTCCCGGGTATTCCTATGCAGGAGATCCCGTTTTCGCAGAGCTCGCGCGCTCCGCGGAAGGTGCCGTCTCCGCCTATAGTCACGATATTTCCTATCCCCTTATCCCGGCAGGTCTTTAGGGCTCTGGCGAAGCCCTCGGCGGTCTGAAACTCAAGGCAGCGGTCGGTATAAAGTATAGTGCCGCCGCGGTGTATTATCTCCGAAACGGAGCGAATGTTCATTTCAAACATATCCCCCGTAAGCAAACCGTTGTAGCCTCGCCTTATGCCTACTACGCGAAAGCCCTTATGCAGCGCGCTGCGCACGACCGCTCTCACTACGGCGTTCATTCCGGGGGCGTCTCCCCCGCTTGTAAGCACGCCTATGGTTCTGTTCTGGTATGTAGCCATAATTCCTCCCTTTTTCCTCTCTCTTTAAAGATAACATTATATCTCTTTTGAATCTGATTGCAAACCTTTTTCAGGTTAGAAGTGTCCCGTTAGCGCGGATGCTTCGCTCCGGTTCCTCAGCCTGCGGATGGGGAACGGGAACTCAAAATACGCTTCTGGGACACTTCGTTAAGGTTAGGGAGTGTCCCTTTGCGTGGATTTACATTTATATTTCACCCTCCGATATGCCACTGCCTTCAGTTTACTCTCTTATTACCACTCCATCCTCGCCCGCGAGCTTTTTAAGCTCTGCTATAAGCCTTTCGCTTCGCGAGGCTGAGAGCCCCGACGGGAGCCTTCTGG
>JAUNBN010000098.1:0-3922 GCA_030527085.1 Oscillospiraceae bacterium | reverse complement strand
TGCGCCTTACACGAGCCTCGTCGAGGCCGTCTATATTTATATAGAGATGCTCGTGTCCAGCCGGCGCGCTTTCAGCCTGCGCCGGCCTTCGCCTCGCAAACTCCCTTTCATCCGGCGGAGCGCTGTTGTAGGCCTCGTCCTCGGAGGCAAGGCGGTTTGAGGAAAGAGCCGAGGGTTCGAGCACCTCCTCGCAGACAAGGCGCGGAGCCTCGTCCTCCTTTACCGAGACGCGCCCGCGCGCGACGATTATATTGTTGTCCTTTAAAAGCGCCGCGTACTGCATCAGCGTCTTTGGAAAAACTATCATCTCCGCCATGCCGCTCATGTCCTCTATTATTACAAAGGCCATGGTCTCGTTGCGCTTGGTTATTTTTATTCGCACAGAGGATACCGCGACGAGCAGCGAGACGCGCATATCGTCGAGAGCGCTCTCGCTCGAAAGCACGGCTCGCAGCTCCTTAAGAGAGCGCTCACGCCTCAAGTCCTCGTAGTCCATCAGCGGGTGGCTGGAGAGGTAGAGACCCGTAAGCTCCTTTTCAAAGCGCAGCAGCTCGCTCTTTTCGTATTCCTCCACCCCAGGCAGCGCCGCTTCTTTTTTTACCTCGCTGTCAAAGAAGTTGAACTGCCCCTCAAGGTTGCGCTTCGCGGAGTCGTCCAAATCTTTGAGAACCGCATCCATGCCCTGAACCATGGCGCGGCGCGACACCCCAAAGCCGTCGAAGGAGCCGCACTTGATGAGCGCCTCGAGCGCGCGCTTGTTGAGTTCCGAGCCGCTCATGCGCTCGCAGAAGTCCAGAAAGCTCTTGAAAAGACCGCCTGTCTCTCTTTCGCGAATAATTGAATTTATGAGGCTGCGCCCAACACTCTTAATAGCCAGCAGCCCGAAGCGTATGGAGTCGCCGTCTGAGGTGAAGCCAAGCTGGCTTATGTTTATATCCGGCGGAAGGACGTTTATCTTAAGCTCCTTGCACTCCGAGATATATTCTATGACCTTATCGGTGCTGTCCAAAACGCTCGTGAGCAGCGCCGCCATAAACTCGAGAGGATAGTGTTTTTTTAAGTAAGCCGTCCGGTAGGCAACGAGCGCGTAGGCGGCCGCGTGGGACTTGTTGAAGGCGTAGGAGGCGAAGTCCGCCATATCTGCGAAGATACCCTTAGCCACGCGCTCGGGCACGCCTCTTTTAAGGCAGCCCTCGCACTCCTTGCCGGACTCGTCCGAGCCGTAGATAAAGATTTCGCCCTCCTGCTCCATAACGTCGTGCTTTTTCTTGCTCATGGCGCGGCGCACGAGATCGGCCTGTCCGTAGCTGAAGCCCGCGAGCTCGCGGAATATCTGCATAACCTGCTCCTGATAGACTATGCAGCCGTTTGTGACGCTTAAGATAGGCTCTAGCGAGGGGTGGGGGTATTTTATCTTTTCGGGGTGGTGGCGGTTTTCAATATACCTGGGTATGGAATCCATGGGACCGGGGCGGTAGAGCGAGATGACGGCTATAAGGTCCTCAAGGTTAACGGGGTGCAGCCCCATCAACACTTGCCTCATCCCGGCGCTTTCAAACTGGAATACGCCCACGGTATCGCCCGCGGAGAGCATTTTATAAGTTTCGGCGTCGTCCTCGGGCACCTTTTCTATATCGAAATCGGGTTCTCTCTGCCTAATAGCCCTCTCGCAGTCGGCTATAACGGTGAGAGTGCGCAAGCCCAGAAAGTCCATTTTTAAAAGGCCCAGCTCCTCGAGCGTGTTCATCGGGTACTGCGTAACGGTCTGCTCGTCGTTCTTCTGCAGCGGCACATAGTCGCTCGCTTCGTCCGGCGTTATAACAACTCCTGCGGCGTGGGTAGAGGCGTGGCGGGGCATTCCCTCAACTTTCAAAGAGAGGTCGAGCAGGCGCTTTATCTCGGCGTCCGAGTTGTAGAGGGCCTTGAGCTCCGCGCTGCGCTCGAGGGCGCTTTTGAGCGTTATCCCCAGCTCCTGCGGTATCAGCTTGGCTGTTGAGTCTACCTGCGCATAGGGCATTCCGAGAGCGCGGCCTATGTCGCGAACTGCGAGCCGCGCGGCCATGGTGCCGAAGGTTATTATCTGGGCGACGTGATCCTCGCCGTACTTCTCGGTAACGTAGTCTATAACCTCGCCGCGGCGCTCGTAGCAGAAGTCTATATCGAAGTCCGGCATACTTATGCGCTCGGGATTCAAAAAGCGCTCGAACAGCAGATTGTATTTAATGGGGTCTATTCCCGTTATTCCCATGCAGTAGGCGCAAAGCGAGCCCGCGCCCGAGCCGCGTCCCGGCCCCACGGGTATGCCTCTGTTTTTGGCGTAGTTTATGAAGTCCCAGACTATTAAAAAGTAATCGGTGTAGCCCATCTTTGAGATGACGGACATCTCGTAGTCGAGTCTTTCTCTTATCTCTTCAGTCGCGTTTTCGCCGTAGCGCGAGGCGAGCCCCTCGCGGCAGAGCTTTTCAAAAAAGGCGGCGTTTTCGCTGCCGTCCGGCGTTGTGAAGCGCGGCAGCTTTGTCTCGCCGAAGACGAAATCGTAATTGCACTTCTCGGCAACAAGCGAGGTGTTTTTTACCGCCTCGGGCACGCTCGAAAACAGCTCGTACATCTCTTCGGTGGAGCGCACATAGAAGTTGTTTGTCTTAAACTCGAGAACATCGTCGTCATCGAGCGTTTTATTCGTTTGAACGCAGATGAGCGCGCGCTGCATAAGGCTGTCCGCCTGCTCTATATAGTGGCAGTCGTTGGTGGCCACCAGCTCTATCTCGAGCTCCCGCGCGAGGCGAATGAGGTCGGGCAGAATGCGCTGCTGCTCCTCTATGCCGTGGTCCTGCAGTTCTATATAATAATCGTCTTTAAAGAGCCTCTTGTACCAAGAGGCCGTCTCGAGGGCCCTCTCGTAGTCGCCCGCAAGCAGCGCCTGCGGTATCTCTCCCGCAAGGCAGGCGGAAAGGCAAATCAGCCCCTCGCTGTAGCGCTCGAGCAGCTCGCGGTCTATCCTGGGCTTGACGTAAAAGCCCTCGATATTGGCGAAGCTCACGAGCTTCATTAGATTTTTATAGCCGGTTTCGTTTTTGCAAAGCAGCACAAGGTGATAGGAGGAGCTGTCTATCCTGTGGACCTTGTCAAAGCGGGTGCGCGCCGCAACATAGGCCTCGCAGCCGATTATTGGCTTAACGCCCGCCTTTTTCGCGGCTTTGTAAAAATCTACACAGCCGAACATAACTCCGTGGTCGGTTATGGCAACGGCCTTCTGTCCCAGCTCAATGACGCGCTCCATAAGGCGGTCAATGCGGCAGGCGCCGTCGAGCAGGCTGTATTCGGTATGCAGATGGAGATGTACGAAATCTGAGCGGTTTATCATCGCTTGTCTTCCCTTAATTCCGCGGCGAGTCTTCTAAGCTTTCTCAGCCTGTGGCTCACGCCGGATTTTGTGAGCGGGGGATTAAGCAGAGCTCCGAGCTCGCTCATAGAGAGCTCGGGGTTCTCCTCGCGCAGCCGCGCCAGCTCACTCAGCTCATCGCTGAGCTGCCTCTCTCCTCCCCTGCTTTTTATCAGGCGTATGCATTCAATATCCTGTGCAGCCGAGTTCACAGTCTTGTCTATATTCGCGTTCTCGCAGTTTGTAAGCCGGTTTACGGAGTTTACTATACCTTTCAGTATCTTTTCATTCATAAGCTCAAAGGCGCTGCTGCTCGCGCCCATAAAGCTCAGAATGTCCTCAATTACACCGCTGTTCTTATAATAGAGCACCTTTAAGTAGCCGCGGCTAGTCCGCTTCGGCTTATATCCCGTCTCGCTCAGAAGTTCTTCAAAGTCATCGCAGAGATTTTTTTTATAAGTGGAGAACTCGAGATGGTATCCGCTCGAGGGCCTTGTTACGGTGCCTCCGGTCAAAAAGGCCCCGGCTATAAAGGCGGCG
>JAUNBN010000097.1 GCA_030527085.1 Oscillospiraceae bacterium | reverse complement strand
CGTGTCCTTCTTTTATCCCTTTTTCAATTTGCGCATATTATTGTACCTTACCCGCCGCAGGCGTTTGTTTAAAAGAGTTTTAAAGCAAAATATCCTGCGGGGCGAAGGCCCATTCCAGCGCGGTCTCTCGGTTTATCGCCCCGGAGCGCGCGAGCTGCGTAAGGCAGTTGTCAAAGGTGTGCATCCCAACCGAAGCGCCGGACTGCATTATGCTGGGCAGCTGGAAGGTCTTGCTCTCTCTTATAAGATTCAGAACTGCGTCCGTGCCTACCAGTATCTCCGTGGCGGCGATGCGTCCGTTTCCGTCGGCGGTGGGCAGCAGTGCCTGAGTGACTACGCCCTTTAAAACGGTAGAGAGCTGAGAGCGCATCTGGTGCTGGGCTTCGGGCGGGCAGGCGTCTACTATTCTGTCTATGGTCTGGGAGGCGCCGGTGGTGTGCAGCGTTGAGAAAACAAGATGCCCCGTTTCAGCGGCCGTAACGGCGGCGGAGATGGTCTCGTAGTCGCGCATCTCTCCGACTAAGATAACGTCCGGATCCTCGCGCAGCGCAGAGCGGAGTGCAGAGGCGAAGGAGGGCATATCCCGCCCGAGCTCGCGCTGGTGGACTAAGGATTTCTTGTCGCGGTGCAGGTACTCGACGGGATCCTCTATAGTCAGAATATGAAGGCGCTTGTTCGTGTTTATAAGGTCTATCATCGAGGCCAGGGTAGTGGATTTGCCGCTGCCCGTCGGGCCGGTTACAAGAACAAGCCCGCGCGGCAAATCCGCCAGCCGTTTCAGTATCGGCGGGAGTCTGAGCTCATCGAGCGTTGGGATATAGTCGTTTAGAAGCCTTATAGAGGCGCTTAGAGAGCCCAGCGAGGAGAAGATATTTAAGCGCTGCCGGTTGCCCGAGGGGGTTTGAAAGGCAAAATCGAGGTCGACGCCCTGCTGAAGCTCCTCGAGCTGCTGCTCGCTGCAAAGCGAGAGTATCAGTTCTCTGGTTTTAGAGGGCTCGGGCTGCAGGGGAGACTCCAAAAGTCTGCCGTTGAGCCTGAGCAGGCAGGGGCGGCCGACGGTGAGGTGAATATCGGAGCAGCCGAGTTTTCTCGCGTTTTCAACAATTTCTGTAAGCAGCATAGCGCCCTCCGATTACTCTACGGAATAGGAGACCTTTAAGAGCTCCTCTACGGTAGTGACTCCGCTCTTTACGAGCTCGAGGGTGGATTCGCGCAAATCCCTCATGCCTATGGTCTTTTTGGCATAGTCGCTTATGGCATCTACGGAATCGCGGTTTACTATCATGCGGCGTATCTCGCGGGTGACGGGCAGGGTCTCGTGTACCGCTATGCGGCCCTTGTAGCCGGTGCCTTTGCAGTAATTGCAGCCCTCGCCCTTGTAAATTCTCGTTATGGCGGGGCCTATGAGCGCCCGCTCGCTCTCGTCGGGCAGATGCTCCTTTTTGCAGTAGGGGCAGATTTTGCGAACGAGCCTCTGGGCGACTATGCCGACGACTGAGCTCGCTACGAGGTAGTCCGGCAGGCCCATATCCTCAAGGCGGACTATTGAGGAAACCGCGTCGTTGGTGTGCAGGGTAGAGAAGACGAGGTGGCCCGTTATAGCCGCGCGCACAGAAATCTGCGCCGTTTCGGAGTCGCGCGTCTCGCCTACCATTATAACGTCGGGGTCCTGCCTGAGCAGCGCCCTGAGCCCCAGCTCGAAGGTGAGGCCGGAGACATTGTTTACCTGCATCTGATTTATCTTGGGCAGGTTCTTCTCAACGGGGTCCTCGATGGTGGAGATATTCACCTGACGCTTGGAGAGCTCCTCGAGTATCATGTAGAGCGTAGTGGTCTTTCCCGAACCCGTAGGCCCGGTAAGATAGATTATCCCGTGGGGGAAGCGAAGCATACTCTGCATTAGGCGGTAGTTGTGCTCGTCCATGCCGAAGGTGGCGGAGTTGTCTATGGCGCTGTTGCTGGACAAAAAGCGCAGCACGGCCTTTTCGCCGTAGACCGTAGGAATAACAGAGGTTCTTATATTTATGTCGTAGCCCTCTATGCGCGAGCGGAAGTGTCCGTCCTGAGGCAGGCGGCGCTCGGCGATATCCAGCCCGCTTATTATCTTTATTCTCGCTATGAGCGACTGGTGAACACTGCGCGGCAGCGTTACGTAGTCTATTATTACGCCGTCTATTCTTATTCTTATCTGGGTGTTTGCCTCGTGCGGCTCAATATGTATATCGCTGGCGCTGCTGGCGAAGCCCTGAGTGAGCAGGCTGTTCAAAAGCTTGACCACCGAAGCGTCGCTCGCGTCCTCGGCGGAAACGTCTACTATCTCCGAATGCATGGTGGCGGAGGCGTTCATGTTAGCCTCGAGCGCGTGTCCGCGCGCCTCGGCCTCGGCGTAATGCTGATTTATGGCGTTGGTGATCTGGCGCTTTTCGCTGAGCTTAATCTCCAGCGGCGCGCCGGTTATCTGTCTTACGTCCTCAACGGCGTAGAAATTGAGGGGGTCGTTCATAACGACCGTAAGCCGGTTTTCGGTTTTCTTTATAGCTATAATGCAGTAGCGCTGCGCAAGCTGCTTGGGGATAAGAGTAACGGCCTCGGGCTCGACCTTTGTGGTGTCAAGGTCGATAACGGGGTAGCCGAAGCGCTTTGCCAGCGCCTCGAGCACCTGCTTTTCCGTTACGAACTTCATATCTACCAGCGTTTCGCCGAGGCGCTTCTTGCCGCCCTCGGCCTTTTGCTGCGCGAGGGCTTTTTCTAACTGCGCCTCGGAAACAACGCCGGCTTCCTTTAAAACATCTCCGATACGAACATTTTTCATATTAAAAGCTCCTGCTTAAAATCAGTTTGCGCGCGTCCAGTCTTCTCCCTCAATGAGGTTCGTAACCTTGCTCATGCTGTCGTCTGCGCTTAAATCAAGGTTGCCTCTATTATATTTGTACCAGGCGTCCTCGCGCGTGCTGTAAACATGCGTTGCCTTGCTGAGGTCGATGTTTTCATTGTTGCCTATATAATAAACGATGGTGCTTATCTGATTGCTTTCATCGTCAAAATAGAAATAGGTCAGAACCTTCTTATTGCTTATTGAAGAAGTCTCGGGCCAGCTTTCGCCAATGTCGCTCAAAAGAATCTCTTTAAGCTCGTCTGGAGAGAGGATATTATTATTCAGGTTATACAATGCTTTAAGCTGTTCATACTTCCCGTTTTTAATAAGTCGGTTAACGGTGTCCGCCAGCGCCGAGGCTCGAACCGAAAGCTCGTTAACCGCCGCGTCCGAATAGCCGCCGCCCGCCAGCAGATTGTAGTCGAAGAGCAGGGCGGCGTCCCCGCTTACATTTTCAATTATCTCGTTATTAGCCTCAAGAGTGAGGTTTGCAAGGCGCAGAGCGGAGCTCTTTGAATAGGCCGCCGCTCCCTCGGAATTAAGAACCCTGACTCTTATTGAGAGAACATCGCTGCCCGCCCTTGAGACCGAGAGCTCTACGCTATTGCCGAGATAAAAGCTCTCGCCGTAAACATCGGCAAATTCGCTCTCGCCGGGCGCGCGGTACATAAGGCGGCCGCCTTCTACTTTGATAAGTCCGCTTCCTGCGGCGCCGGTTTCGGAGGGCTCAACAAGGCTCAGGTGCGCGGCGTTCACAAGACGGTTTTCGACCCAGGAGTAGACCGCGTCGCCTACATATTTGGCCGTGTCCATGCTGCTGTCGCGGCTCAAAAACGAGCCGCCCGAGAGAATGAGAGAGGCGGCCATGCCCATTGCTATAACTAGTATGGCAAGAGTGACCATGAGCTCTACCATCGTAAAGCCCGCGCTGTTCTTGAGAATGCCCCGGCTGCGCGCTCTTGTTTCCGCTTTTTCCTCGCCTTGGGAAATACGAGCCCGCTTGTGGGGCATTTCACCGCTCTTTATATTCTGCTTTAGAGTTTTAAAAAGCTTCATATTCTTTGCTTAATCGCCGTGTTCAGGAGATCAGTTTTATTGGCCGGCAGACCTCGGCGCTGTTTGCGGTAAGGCGTATTTTTTCCGACTAGTCAGCTTCAAAAATAATGTACTCTGTATTATTATTGGCGCTTTCTGGGCTTTCTCCGGAGGGCTTGCTTTGATAGCGGTAGAAGCTGCCGCCGATGAGTATGTCGCCAACTTTAATGCCGCTGCTTGCATTGTCTTGGCTCACAACTACGGTCTTACCCGTTTCACTATCGGTAACCTCTTCAGACGAGCCGCCGCTTTGGGGCGGCAGCTCGCCCAGCTCGATATACTTCGCGGCCAGCGCGCCGGTGCCGCTCACGTCCGCGCCCATGCGAATGAGCGCCGAGGCGGACATGAAGCCCGTTACCATAACCATGGAAACGAGGGCGATAATGGCTATGCCCACCATTACCTCGGTTAGCGTCATGCCGCCTTTGCCGCGCAGGGTTTTTAATAAACGCTTCATTTCAGCTGCCCGCCTTATACTCGACTATTTCCCAGCCCACGCTGCAGAGCTCGGAGGCCTGCTGGGCAGGGGTAACGTTTAAAGTAATTATTTCTTTGTTGCTGTTTACGGTTCCGACATAGAGGTTTTTTTCCCAGCTATTATAGTCATAAAGGCTTATATTCAATTCCAATGTTGATTCAGAAGCTCCGTAAAAAGTGGCATTTCTAAAACTTTCAAAGGCTGTGTCTGACAGTGTAAGTGTTACACCATTGTCTATATAAAAGCTAATAATAAAATTAGATGGATTCCCAAAAACACTTAAACTGCTGTCGGAAACACAAAAGATGTTTACATCGCGTTGAGAAGAAAAAAGGCTTGGCAGCAGAGTAATAGAATTAAATAAACTGCTGTCGCTTTCAAGTCGAAACTCATAATTTGAAGCGCTTACATATGTTATAGTGTTTTCGAGCACTTCAAGTTGAGACACGTGCGCGGTAAAGACTTTGTCTCTATCATTAACTGTTCCCGGTTCAGGGTCGCCTATACTGAGATCCTCAGGTATTATCTGACCTTCCTGAATAAACATGAATCTATTGACAACGGCATTATAATCGCTTTCGCTCAAGAGATAGCTTTTAGTAAGCGTCCCTGAAATCCCGTTTTGAGAGCTCGCCCCCTTCGTTATTACGGTAGTAGGCACAAACTGAGAAGAACTCCCCACATTGAAAGTAAGCGAACTACTAATTACCGTACCCGCAACGCCGCCTTGCGCGGTTATAACTACGTCGGCATAGGGCGCGAAAACATTGCCGCTCACCGGGAAGTCAATATACTGCGTTCCGCTGCCCGTTATATAAACGTCCGGCGAGACGCTTTTGTATGCGCTGGTGGAACCTGAACCGTCCCATAGGTTTTTGCAGTGCAGGCCGCCCTCGAATTTAGGCACGACGATGGTCTCGGCGGCCAGGCGCACGCTGTAACTGTAGGCCGCGCCGCGCCGCGTCGCCGTTGCGGTCACGGTGGCCGTGCCCTCGCCGCTGCGCTCAACCCTTACAGCACACTCGCCCATGGATTCGTCAACAAGACCCTCGACCTCAAGCTCATCAAGCGTTGCGCCCGCTGCAGGCAAAAGCCCGCAGTCGGGATCGTTAACAATCGCCTCGGCCACCGCCAGCGCCACGCTGCGCGCGGTAAAATAGCACTGCTGGCTGTCCGTGCTGCTGCGGCTGCGGCGCACCGGCTGCCAAGACCGGCGCTGCTGTGGACGGG
>JAUNBN010000096.1 GCA_030527085.1 Oscillospiraceae bacterium | reverse complement strand
CCCATCGCCTCGGCCGCCAGAGCTATAAAGCCGCGCCCGGCTATCATGCCCTTGCTGAACATGCTCATATAGGACATGGACATATAAGCGCCGGAGAGGCCCGCAATTGCGCCGCAGAGCGCGAGGGAGAGATATCTTATCTTATTAACGCTCACGCCCACCGAATCGGCGGCGTTCGGGTTCTCGCCCACGGCGCGTATTCTGACGCCCAGCGGGGTTTTGTAGAGCAGGATATAGACCACAATTACCAGCAGGAAGGCGATATAGGTCAAAACAGAGTGCCCGCCTATTATGGGTATGTTGTTAAAAAGCGTGGGCAGGCTGAAGGCTCCGAGGCTGGCGGTGTCGCTCTTGGCTCCCGTAAACATATAGAGGAACATTACCGCGCCGCCCTGCCCGAGCATGTTGACCGCTATACCGCAGAGGATGATGTTGGTCTTGAGCTGGTAGGCGAAAACGCCGATAAAGAGCGAGAGCAAAATGCCGATAAGCACCGCGCCGAGCACGCCTACAAAGAGGCTGCCGCTGAGAGAGCTGAAGATGATGGCGAAGAGCGCCGTCATGGACATAGTGCCCTCAATGCCGATATTGGAAACACCGGCGCGGGAGGTCATTGTTGCGGCTAGCGCCGCCAGCAGGATAGGCACAGTTATTCTTATGACGGAGCTTGCGAAGCCCACTGAAAAAATGGATTGAAGCAGGTTCATTCAGCGCTCACCTCCTCAGCCTTTACTTCGGCAAGCTCGCGCTCCGTCTCCTTTACGACCATGCGCTGACGGGTGCGTTTGAGGAACTGCTCCGCCGCGAAGAAGAGGAAGATGACGACGCTTATTATGTCCATCATCTCGGCCGGAACGCTGGTGTTTGTGTTCATAAGGGTGCAGCCGTAGTCGAGATAGGCTATGAAGAAGGCCGCGACGGGTACAAGCAGGGGGTTGTTGCCCGCCAGTATCGCCAGCGTAACGCCGTCCCAGCCGTAGCCCATCAGCTGTATCCAGCGGAAGGTCTGGTAGTAGCCCAGCTGCTCAACGCCGCCGCCGAGGCCGGAGATGAGACCGCCGACGACCTGGCAGAGGACGATTATAAAGCCTACCTTGATGCCGGAATACTTTGAAAACTCGCGGTTTATGCCGACCATGCGGATGGCGTAGCCCCATTTGGTGCGGAACATAAAGAGCCAGACCAAAACGGAGGCGACTATGGCTATAAGCAGGCCCCAGCTCGTCCTCGTGCCCTGGAACATAGTTCCGAGTATAGAGGTGCTCTGGAAGGGCAGGGTCATCGTTGCGCCCTGCGAGCGGTCTTTAAAGTAGGTGTGCAGGAAGTGCAGGCAGACGTCGAGTATCACGTAGTTCATCATGAGCGAGACGACCATCTCGGAAGCGCCCAGCTTTGCCTTTAAAAGCGCGGGCACCAGCATGATTATCGCGCCTACGAGCATGGCCGCCAGCAGGCAGACGACGGTGTGAATGCCCGCCGGCAGGTCGAGGTAGACCGCGCAGAGCCCCGCCGCGAAGCCGCCGGCAAAGACGCAGCCCTCGCCCGCGAGGTTGAACTGGTCGGCGCTGAACATGACGCAGACCGCCAGGCCCGTAAAGACTATCGGTATCATTCGCGTCAGAACGGTGCTTATGCGGTTCCAGTTCGTGAGCGGGGTTATCAGCAGGTTTTCAAGAGCCTTAAAGGGCTCGTCGCTGGTTATGAACACGAGAATAAAGGCCACCAGCAGCGCCACAAGCAGCGCGGTAAAGCCGCGCAGCAGGCCGAAAAGCCTTGTGCTCTTAGTTTTCATGGCGAACCCTCCCTATCTCCTCCTCGGACTGCTTTTTAAGCCCGAGCATGTATTCGCCCATCTCGATATCCGTGAGCTTTTCGGTATCCTCGAAGTAGGCGACTATGCGGCCGTCGTAGAAGATAACGAGGCTGTCGGAGAGCTCCATAACCTCGTTCAGGTCGGCGGAGACCAGCAGCACAGCGGCCCCCTCGCGCGAGAGCTCGACTAACTTCTTGCGTATGAACTCCGTAGCGCCTACGTCGATGCCGCGGGTGGGCTGGTCGGCGATTATAAGGACGGGCTCGCTTGAGAACTCGCGCGCAACCACGACCTTTTGAATATTGCCGCCGGAGAGCATTGAAACGGGCTGTTTACGGCTCTTGCAGAGCACCATGTATTCTTCAATAAGCTTGTCCGCCTCCTCGTGAATGCGCTTCATATTGAAGAGGGGGCCCTTGTTGAAGTCCTTTTTATCGAAGCGGTCGGAGATGACGTTTTCCTCAATGGAGGCGGGAGCGGCTACGCCGAAGGTCATTCTGTCCTCGGGTATGTGCGCAACGCCCATATCGCGTATCTCGCTCTGCGGGCGGCCTATAACGCTCCTTCCGTTAACGGTGGCCTCGCCCGCGTCGGGCCGGCTCAGGTTGAAGAGCATATCGACGAGCTCGCGCTGGCCGTTGCCCTCAACGCCCGCCACGCCGAGTATCTCGCCCTTGCGCAGCGCGAAGGAGACCTTGTTGAGCATCTTCTTGTTCCACTCGTTGGTGTACTCCAGACCCTTTACGCTCAGAACCACGTCGGTGGGCTGCGCTTTGTCTTTCTCGACTTCGAGAATAACGTCGCGGCCTACCATCAGGCGGGATATCTCCTGCTCGCTTATTTCAGCGGTATTGTATACGCCCATCGACTTGCCGCCGCGCATTATCGTCAGGCGGTCGGTGAGCTCCTTTATTTCCTTAAGTTTATGGGATATGAATATTATTGTGTAGCCCTGTTCTTTAAGGTGCTTGAGCTCCTTAAAGAGCTCGCCCGTCTCCTGGGTTGTGAGAACCGCGGTGGGCTCGTCGAGAATGAGTATTTTAGCGCCGCGAACAAGGGCTTTCAGGATCTCTACCTTCTGCTTCATTCCGACGGGAATGTCGGCAACCTTTTTGTCGGGCTCTACATGCAGATTGAATTTTTCGGCGTAGCTTTTTGTGAGCTCTACGGCCTTGGGGTAATTCATGAAAAGGCCGCTCTTTTTAGGCTCCATTCCGAGCACCATGTTCTCGGCTACCGTAAGCGAAGGCACGAGCATAAAGTGCTGATGCACCATGCCTATGCCCTGCGCGATGGCCGCGCTCGGCGAGCTTATGGAAACTTCCTTTCCCCTTACCTCGATAACGCCGCTCGTAGGCTGCTCGAGGCCGAAGAGGATTTTCATGAGCGTGGACTTGCCCGCTCCGTTTTCGCCCATCAGCGCGTGAATCTCGCCCTCGCGGATAGAGAAATCAACGCTCTGATTGGCGGCGATGCCGTTGGGATATATCTTTGTTATGCCGCGCATGCGTACAACACAGTTTTCCTCCACCGGCGCTTCCCCCCTTAGCTTTTAATTAGTTATAAGGGGGAGCTGTTAGGCTCCCCCTTATGCAAGCGCGGTTTTTAAAACCGGCTTATGTTTTCTCTTGCTTTAGCTGCCCGACTTTACCTCGTCCATAAGAGCGTAGTAGTCGAAATCAGCGTCAAAGGCGCTGTTGACGACGATCTCGCCGTTGCGGATAGCTTCCTCGGCGGCCGCGACGGCCTCCTGGGCCTCTGCGGTGCCGTAAGTGGCGAAGTTCTTGTCGGTTACGATGCCTACGCCGCCCTCGGCAAGGCCGAGATACACGCAGGTGCCCCAGGCGCTCTCGTTGCCCTCGAGATACTGCTTGATGACATACTCAAGAGAGGTGCCGCAGTTCTTAAGGCCGGAGGTCAGGGTAACAGCCGCATACTCCTCAGCGAGCGTGAGCTCCTGGTCGGAGTCGACGCCGATGAACCACACGCCGGCCTCGGCGCAGGCCTCAACGGCCGCGGAGCCCGCGTTGCCGCCGCAGCCCCAGATGATGTCCGCGCCGGCCTGGATTTCGGCAGCGCCGATTTCCTTGCCCAGAGCGGTGTCTACATAGCTGTTGATCCAGCGCCAGTCAACCATTACATCGGGGTTGACGGAGCGCGCGCCCTCGATGTAGCCTACGAGGAAGTCGCAGATTACGGGGCTGTCCATGCCGCCTACAAAGCCGATGATGTTCTCGTCGTTGAGGCCCTCAAGCTCGGAGAGCTCCATCATGCCGGCGAATACGCCTACCAGATAACCCATGTCGTTCTGATTGTACTGGATGCTGGCGATGTTGGGCAAATAGTTGCCGTCGGCATCGAGAACCTCGGTGTCGAAGATGATGTACTTCTGGTCGGGGTTGGCCTCGGCAACGGGAAGCACATAGGTCGGCATCTGCCAGGTTCCTACTACGACGATGTCGTACTCGCCGGAGGCGGTTACTTCCTCAACATAGCTCTGCCAGGTGGCTTCGTCGGGACCCATCTCGATGGTGGTCTTGGTGATAAGGCCTTCGCTCTCAAGCGCGACCAAGCCGGACTCGGCGCTGTCGAAGAAGGACTTGTCGCCCAGGTTGCCGTTTACGAGATAGACTACGTTGAGAGCGGTGGCTTCGCTCTCGCCGCCGCTCTCGGACTCGGCTTCGGACTCAGTGGTGCCGCCTCCGCAGGCCGCGAAAGAGAACACCAGCGCGAGCGCGAGAAGCAGTGCAAATAGTTTCTTCATTCTTTTCCTCCAGGAAAATTTTACAAAACGGGCTAGCTTTGCCCAAAGGCAAAGCAAAAGGGGTTAACCCCTTTTGCCGTTTTGCTTTTTTTGCGGGCCTTGAGGCCCACAGCAATATTATAATTATCGTTTTTATTTTGTCAAATTACATAACGTTACATTTACAAGGAGGAAAGTATTCTGGTTAGAATAGCTTAAAAAAAGGCGCGTATATGGCACAATTGCCTAATTTGTACGCCCGCCGCTGTAAACAGCCTCATCGTAGAGCTTCTCGAAGGCGCGCAGAGCCAGCCTGGTGGTGTTGAAAAGCGAATCGTAGTCGAGGTTTTCCGAGCTGTCGTCCTCGGTATGCATGACCTCGGGGGAGCAGATATTAAAGCGGTTCGTCGCGCGCTCGGGGTCTATCTCGCTCCAGGCCAGAGTTACGCAGTCAAGGCCGTAACGGTCGAAGGCGCGCAAGTCGTTCTTATCCCAGTGGATAAAGTAAAGAGGGCTTTCAAAGTCCGCGCTCATTTCCGAATAGGCGAGCTCCACGGCTATGGAGCTTGAGTTGCGAAGCGGAGCGCCCTCCGCGCCGTTTTTGTAGCCCTCGTCGGTCAGCGCGCCGAAGGTGGAAATGCTCAGAGCCTTAATGTTGCCGTCCGTGGAGTGGGCCGTCATGTCCAGATTGATAGCGCCCGCGAAGCGCGCTTTCTCCTCGTCGCTGAGCGAGTCGAGGTAGGCGAGCGCGCCGTAAACTCCCTGCTCCTCAGCGGATGAGAACAAAAAGCGCAGCTCCGCGTGCCTGTGACCCCGCGCCGCGCGAATAATGCGCGCTATCTCGAGCGCGCTGGCGACCCCAGAGGCGTTGTCTATCGCGCCGTCTGCGCCCTCAACGTCGTCGTAGTGGGCACAGAATATTATAATAGGCGCCGAGGCGGCCGCTTCTTCGTCTTCTCCGGCCTCGCTTTCGATTATGGCGGGTATCTGAGCTACCACGTTCTTTGAAGAATGGGTAATATAGTTGACAACGTCTACGAGCTGCCAAACATATTTATACTTCTTCTCGCTTGAGCTGGAACTCGAGCTGCCTGAACCGGAATCGCTCGAATTTGATTCAGAGGAGCCGTCGGTGTCTTCCCCGTTCTCAGAGTCCTCTCCGCCCTCGTCCT
>JAUNBN010000095.1 GCA_030527085.1 Oscillospiraceae bacterium | reverse complement strand
CCGTGGTGCGGACTATAGGTATCGCGCCGTAGCGCAGGGCTATCATCTGCGCGAGCCCGCAGGGCTCGGTTTTGCTGGGCATCAGGAACATATCCGCGCCCGCGTATATTTTGCGCGCAAGCTCGGGGATATAGCCTATTTTAACGCCGCAGTGGTCGTGGTAGCGCGAGGAGAAGTCCTGAAAGAAGCTCTCATACATATATTCGCCCGTGCCGAGCACCACCACCTGCATACCGCCGAGGACGATGTACTCGAGAACGTGCTTAACAAGGTCTATGCCCTTGTGGGCGACGAGGCGCGAGACTATGCCGATTATCGGCGCGCCGTTGTCCTCGAGGTCAAACTTCTCTATGAGCTCTTTTTTGCAGAGGGCCTTTTTCGTGATGCCGCGCGCGCTGTAGTTGCCCGCGAGGTAGGGGTCCGTGCTGGGGTTGTAGATTTCGGTGTCTATGCCGTTGAGTATGCCGCAGAGCTTATACTGCTTTTCGCGCAGTATGCCGTCGAGCCCGTGGGCGTACCAGGGGTCCAGCAGCTCGCGCGCGTAGGTGGGGCTCACGGTATTGACCTTGTCGGAGCTTTCGATAGCGCCCTTGACGAAGTTTATGCAGCCGCCCAGCTCGAGCACCGAAGCCTCGCTCTTGTCTATGCCGACTACGTCGTCTAGCGTCTCCATGCCGTATTTGCCCTGATACTGAATGTTGTGAATGGTGAAAAGAGTCTTTATGTCGTAGTAGAGGGGGTCGGTGCGGTAGAACTTGTTGATATAGACGTTCGTCAGCGCCGTCTGCCAGTCATTGGCGTGGATAACCTCGGGCTTGAAGTCGATATGGCGCAGCATTTCAAGCGCAGCGCGCGAGAGAAAGGCGAAGCGCTCCGCGTCGTCATAGTAGCCGTAGAGTCCGGCGCGCTTGAAATAGTATTCGTTATCTATGAAGTAATAGGTGACGCCGTCGCGCTCGAGCTTCAAAACGCCGCAGTACTGCTCGCGCCAGGCGACGGGGACGGCGAAGTCGCAGACAAACTCCATAGCGCCCCTGTACTGAGGGGCTATCTCGCTGTAGAGCGGCAGCACGACGCGGCAGTCCGCCTCCGCGCGGCATAGGGCCTTGGGCAGCGAGCCGGAGACCTCGCCGAGCCCGCCGGTTGAGGCGAAGGGCACGCACTCGCTGGTAACAAAGAGTATGTTCATAGTCTACCTCCTGTAGCTTGTGGGAAGGGTCTAGATGACGGTCCATTTCTTGATGTAGAGCGGGTAGTTGGAATGGCCTATGATAGAGCGGGATTCGCCTATCTTAACGTCCTTGTCGGTTATGGCGTATTCTATGCGGCTGTCCTTTTCTATAACGGTGTCCTGCATCACGATGCAGTTTTTGAGGACGGCGCCCTCGCCGACATAGACGCCGCGGAAGAGCAGGCAGTTTTCGACCTCGCCCAGTATGACGCAGCCGTCGGCGGCGAGGGTGTTTTTGACCTTTGCGTTAAGGCCGTAGCGGACGGGCGCGTCGTCTCGGACCTTGGTGTAGACGGGACGCTGCTCGACGAAGAGCTCGCGGCGGCAGTTGTCGTTCAAAAGGGCCATATTGGCCTCGAAATAGCTGCGCGAGTCCTGAATGCGCCGGCAGAAGCCCTCAAAGACATAGCTCTGCAGCCGCATTTTGCCTACGTTCTCGTGCAAAAGGTCGCGCTCGAAATAGACCTTCATGCGGCTCTGAGCCTGCTCGATTATTTCTATGAGCCTCTCCTTGCCCGCGATGAAGATATTCATGCTCACATAGTAGCCCTCCTCGCAGGAGTTGAAGAGGAACTCCGAAATGCGGCCGAACTCGTCGCGCTTTATGGCTATGCAGTCGCGCGAGCAGTCCTCTCCCTCGAGCGGAGGGCGGCAGACCATCGTTATCTCGGCCTCGGAATCTATGTGGTAGTTTACTATCTCCTCCATGTCGAGATTGCAGACATTGTCGCAGTCCATTACGGCGACGTAATCCACAGGCGAGTTCTTAATATAGGCTATGATGTTGTGCAGCGCCTCTATGCGCCCGTGGTAATATTCGGTCTGCGCGTAGGAATTGGGCGGGAAGATGGAGAGGCCGTCGCGCTTGCGCGAGAGGTCCCAGGCGCGCCCGCTGCCCAGATGGTCCATCAGGGAATGGTAGTTGCTCTTGGCTATGACCCCTACCTTTGTAACTCCCGCGGCTACGAGGGAGCTTAAGGAAAAGTCTATCATGCGGTAGCGCCCGCCGAAGGGCATGGAGCCCATCGAGCGCAGCTCGGTCATGTCGCCGAGGTTTTCGTCGTGCATATTCGGGAAGACGATTCCCAGCACCTTGGCGTTAAGCATTATTCAGCCCTCCTCGTGCCGCCGTAGACCATGGCCTTGGGCTCGACTACGCGGCCCGCTTCTATTAAGGACTCGGGGCCGACTACGGCTATGCCCCATTTATCCTTCTCCTCTATATTCTCGGGCCGCTCGCCCACCTTCGCCCCGCTTTCGATAAGGCTGTTCTCGGCTATTATGGCATATTCTATATCCGCCCCGGACTTGATTACGGTTCCGGGCATTATTATGCTGTCGCGAACCGTTGCGCCCTCCTCGACCGTGACGCTGTCGAAGAGCACGGAGAAGTCTACCGTTCCGCGTATCTCGCAGCCCTCGGTGACTATGGAGTTCTGTATCATCGAGCCCTCGGCTATATAGTGCGGGGGCTTTATGGGGTTGCGGGAATATATCTTCCAGCTCGGGTCCCAGAGGTCGAAGGGCACGTTCGGGTCGAGCAAATCCATATTGGCCTCCCAGAGGCTGTCTATGGTGCCGACATCCTTCCAGTAGCCGTCGAAGCTCCAGGCGAACATGCGCTCTCCCGCCGCCAGCATGGCGGGTATGACGTCGCCGCCGAAGTCGTTGCGGCTCTCGGGGTTGGCGCTGTCGGCTATAAGGTATTCGCGCAGCTTGCTCCAGGAGAAGATGTAAATGCCCATGGAGGCGAGGTTGCTCTTGGGCTCCTTGGGCTTCTCCTCAAATTCGTAGATGGAGAGATCCTCCCTGCAGTTCATTATGCCGAAGCGCGAGGCCTCCTCCATGGGAACCTCGAGTACGGCTATTGTGCAGGCGGCCTCGCGCTCCTTGTGGTGCGCGAGCATTTTGGCGTAGTTCATCTTATAGATGTGGTCGCCCGAAAGAATAAGCACATACTCGGGGTCGTAGCGCTCGATGAAGTTGATGTTCTGATAGATGGCGTTCGCGGTGCCGAGATACCAGTCCGAGCCGTGGGACTTCTGGTAGGGGGGCAGTATGTGTACGCCGCCGCCCATGCGGTCGAGGTCCCAGGGCCCGCCGCTGCCGATATACTCGTTGAGCTCCAGCGGCTGGTACTGCGTGAGCACGCCCACGGTGTCTATTCCCGAGTTGACGCAGTTTGAGAGGGGAAAGTCGATAATACGGTACTTGCCCCCGTAGGGCACGGCGGGCTTGGCGATGTCCTGCGTCAGCGCGTACAGCCTGCTGCCCTGGCCTCCGGCGAGCAGCATGGCTATGCATTCTTTCATTTCTTGACCCCCTTGGAGCTTGGATTTTTGGCGCGTGTATTCGGAACCTTTAAATAAATTGCGGAAAGAGGAGGAAGGTCGAGCTTCAGAGACTGCTCACAGCCGTGCATCGGGGTTTTAACGCTCCAAACAAAGCTCAGAGAGCCGTCCTCCCCGCTTCCTCCGAAGCGCTTTTCGGAGCTGTTGAGCAGCACCTCATACCGCCCGGCAGCGGGCGCTCCTATAAGGTAGCCCTCCCGTCTTACGGGGGCGAAATTGCAGACCGCGAGCACGCTCGAGCCCGAGCGGTCAGAGCGCGTAAAGGAGATTATATTCTGCTCGCGGTCGTCGGCGGATATCCATTTAAAGCCCTCCCAGCCGTCGTCGGACTCCCAGAGGGGGGAGTGCTTGAGGTAGAGGCGGCCGAGCGTCCGCATATAGTCCTGAAAACGGCGGTGCATCTCGTAGTCTAGCAGCAACCAGTCGAGCTGCTTGGAGTAATCCCATTCGATGAACTGCGCGAACTCCTGCCCCATAAAGACCAGCTTCTTGCCCGGGTGGGCGTACATATACGCGAAGAGGGCGCGCAGTCCGGCGAACTTCTCTTCGTAATCGCCGGGCATTTTTTCAATTAAAGATCGCTTGCCGTGAACGACCTCGTCGTGGGAGAGAGGGAGTATGTAGTTTTCGGAAAAGGCGTAAAAGAGGGAGAAGGTTATCTTCTCGTGGTTGTCCTTGCGGAAGAAGGGGTCGAGCGAGAAGTAGTCGAGCACGTCGTTCATCCAGCCCATGTTCCATTTGAAGTTGAAGCCCAGTCCGCCCGCGTCTACGGGCTTTGTGACGAGCGGCCAGGCCGTGCTCTCCTCGGCTATCATCAGCGTGTTGGGGAAGCGTTCGAAAATGCGGGTGTTGAGCTTGTGGAAAAACTCTATGGCCTCGCAGTTCTCGCGCCCTCCGTCCTTGTTGGGCCGCCATTGGCCGTTTTGCCTGCCGTAGTCGAGGTAGAGCATGGAGGCCACCGCGTCCACGCGCAGGCCGTCTATGTGGTAGACGTCCAGCCAGAACTCGGCGTTGCTTATAAGGAAGCAGGCCACCTCGTTTTTTGCGTAGTCGAACACGCGCGTGCCCCATTCTTTGTGCTCGCGGCGCAGGGGGTCGGAGTCCTCGTAGCAGCAGCTGCCGTCAAATTCGTAGAGCCCGAAGGCGTCCTTCGGGAAGTGGGCGGGAACCCAGTCGAGTATAACGCCTATGCCCGCTCTGTGCAGCCGGTCCACAAAATACATGAAGTCCTGCGGCGTGCCGTAGCGGGAGGTGGGCGCGTAGTAGCCCGTGACCTGATAGCCCCAGGAGCCATCGAAAGGGTATTCCGCCACCGGCATGAGTTCAATATGGGTGTAGCCCATGTCGGGCAGGTAGTCCGCCAGCTCGTCCGCGAGCATCCGGTAGCTTAAAAAGCTGCCGTCCTCGCAGCGCTTCCAGGAGCCCGCGTGCAGCTCGTAGACGTTCATCGGCCGCTCGTAGAGCGGGCCCTTGGCTCTAATCCATTTTTCGTCGCCCCACTCGTAGCCCTCGAGAGCGAAGCATTTCGAGGCGTTCGCCGGGCGGGTCTCGAAGTGGAAGGCGTAGGGGTCGCTCTTTTGCAGCTCGCGGCCGTCGGCCGTGAGGATATTGTATTTATAAGCGTCGTACTGCTTCGCACCGGCTATAAAAAGCTCGAAAACGCCGCCGCTTATCTTCTCCATAGGATGCGCGTGCGCGTCCCACTCGTTAAAATCGCCGATGACGCTCACGGCCTTGGCCTTGGGCGCCCAGACGCGGAAGACATAACCCGAAAGCCCCTCGCGCTCCTCGGGGTGAGAGCCCATGTAGCGGTAGGCCTCGTAATTGCTGCCCTGGTGGAAGAGGTAGAGGGGGAGGCTGTTTTCCTTACTTATCTCCAATGCTTATCTCCAAACTCGCCTTTTTCTTTATTATATAAATTCTTAAACGTGATTTCAATAGCACAATCGGCATTTTATTAACAATTCGGGCGAAATGGGCGGCTTGCTTTGTGCAAAACACCCAAAGCTGTTGGAAATTTGGAGACTCTTTTGCCAAAAGCATCGCAAATAAAAGAAGCGCCCCCAAGCGCCGGGGGCGGTAAATGACGAAGGCCGCGTTCGCAAGCTAAAAGAGATACTCGCGGGGGAAGAGCAGAACCATGCCCGCGCACATCAGCGCGAGGGCGGCTATATATGTTAGCATAACGCCGAAATACACCTTGGGTATTCTGATGTCCTTGCGGTATTCTCTT
>JAUNBN010000094.1 GCA_030527085.1 Oscillospiraceae bacterium | reverse complement strand
CTGTGCTCCTCCAGAGAGTCGTGCGTCAGGTTGTATTCTAGATAGTAGGAGGCCGCTACATCCATGGCCACCAGCATGTTCTGATAGCGCTGGAAGGTCAGCTCATTCTCATACTCGTCCGTTATGTCCTCAATCGAGAGGATGGAGTAGATCGGTTTGCCCGCGGAGTCGAAAATGGTCGTGAAGAAGCCGTTGTACCAGCGCCACACGCCGTCGGAGAGCTTCATGCGGCATTTCAAGCCGCCCTCCGACGCGCCCGCGCGAAGCTTTCGGTACTCCTCCTTGAGCTGCTCGAGGCATTCGGGCGCTGCCCTTTCCTCGCTGAAAAAGTCCCGCGTCCGGTAGGCTTTGCTGTCCGCCTCGGCAGACAAGCCGGCGTCCATATCATAGGGGCGCAGCGTGTCCGTTGCGAAATCGTAGATAATAATACGGTTTTGCGTATTGCGGGCGATTATTTTGAGGAGCTGCTCCGTTTCTTTAAGCAGTGTTATCTGAGCGTCCTTATCCTTCTGCTCCTCAACATTGGTGAAGGTGACAATGGCCGATTTCGGCGCGCCGTTCTCGTTTCGAATTATGTTGTAAGCGCCCTTGAACCAGTGGAACTTCCCGTCCGAGAGCAGGCGGCGAATTTCAACGGTCTTGCCGTCTATGCCCTCGGAAATGGACTGGTAGAAGTCCACATAGGCCTCTATGCTCTCCGGCGCTATATAGCCGGCGGCCACAACGCCGTGAGGCACGTCTTCCATGAGGGAGGGGAGCTCGTAGGAGGCGGCGACGTCCGGGGGCATATAGATGGTCTTCGAGGCGATATCAAAACGGTAGACGAGGCTGTTCGAATGCGCTACGGCTATTCGATAGGCCTCCTCCTGCATGTTTATCTGCTCGAGTATGTCCTTCTGCTGGGAGATATCGACAAACACGCTCAAATAGGCGATCTCGCCCTGGAAATCGTTCAGCTTGGTTGCCTTTTCGAGCGTCCAGAATACGCTTCCGTCCTTGCGGACGAAGCGGAACTCCATCTCGAAGTATTCGGGCTGCTCCTCGGCGTATTTATTGTTGAGCTCAAGCACGCGAATGTAGTCGTCCGGGTGGATTATGCTCTCATACTGCTCGGCGTACATGGACTTAAACTCCTCAATGGAATAGCCCAGCAGCCTTTCGATATTTTCCGAAACGTGGTAGAGCGGCGCGTGCAGCCCCAGCCCGTTGATTACCGTTCCCGCCGAGAGGGCGCTGTCCACTTGGTTCAGGCAGTAATTATGGAACCTCGCTTCGGCCTCCGCCCTCTTGCGTTCGCTTATGTCCACCAGCACGGCAACGAGCTTGAATCTGTCGCCCGTTCGCTCTACGATTTCGGCGGTGATATGTATCCAGCAGAAGCCGCCGGCGGTTTGTATGCGGTATTCGTGCTCGAGCGGCTTGCCGGTGGCCAGCAGCTCGCCCAGCGCCCGCGCAAGCGGCTCGATATCCTCCGGGAAGACCAGCACCCAGGGGTCGGCCTCGGCCATGCGCTGGTATTCCTCCCGGGAATACCCGGTTATGCGGCAGAGAGTGTCGTTGAAATACTGCATGGACAAGCGGCCGTCCTCGTAGCCGTACATTATGATTCCGCCGGGCACGGAGTTTGTGAGCGCGCGCAGCTCCATGCCGCTTACCCTGAGCGCTTCCTCCAGCTTCTTTTGCTCGGTTATGTCCGTGCAGGCGACCATGTAGGCGTCCAGACCGTCCCAGTTGATGCGGCTCGCCTGAGTGAGCATCCAGAGTCCGTCCTTCCGGAGCACCTCCACGGGCTCGGAAACGCCGCTTTCCATCAATTTTCGCACAGAGCAGTTTTCGCAGGGCTTATCGAGCCCCACGGCCGCCTCGTAGCAGATGCTGCCAAGAGGCGCGTCCTTAAAGCGGCTGCGCAGCGCCCGGTTTACATATATCATCTCGTGCGTGTTCGGGTTGATAACGTAGATATAGGCGGCGTTGTCGTCGAGCGCGGCGAGGAAGTCCTCGGAGAGCGCCGCGTTTTTCTGCTGGCGCAGCTTTATAAGGAAGGTGCCCAAAATAATGGAGGAGAGCGCGAGCGTTCCTTTCAGCTCCTCCGTCCAGGCCGTTTTTCCCGTGCAGTCGTCGAAGCCCACCATGCCGAACCTTCTGCCCTTATCCAGAATGTTGCACATGATAAGACCCTTTATATTTTGAGCCTCCAGATGCTTTCGGATAGCGTCCGGCAGCGCGCGTATATCGGGACACAGACAGATGCCCCGCTCGTCGAAAAGCTCGGCGTAAACGCCGTCAAGCTCGTCGTAGGCGACGTTTTGCAGCTTGTCCTTCTGCGGCTCTATTCCCTCGGCGCACCACTCGAAGGTGTTTGTAGAGACGGTGTTCGCGGCATCGTCCTCGCAGATATAGGCGCGGCTCACCCCGTAGTGCTCGCCCAGAAGCGCAAGCACGCGGCCTATGGCGTCGTCCATATCGGAGCTGCCGTGCAGGAACTGGAATATCTGCGAGATGATTGTGGGCTCATAGGTGAAGGCCGGCATATCAGAGCCTATGCGGCTGCTGAGCTCGGCGAGCAGGGCCTCGCGCTCGCGCTCCTCCTCAATATCCTGCACCTGGCCTATAAGGCGGTAGACTCTGCCCGCCTCGTCGGCGAGGGTGGTGTAATGCAGCCGCACCCAGCGGTAGCCCGTGCCCCAGATGTCCGCCTGATAATCCAAAACGCCCTTTGAGGGTCTTTCCCTTGTATCTCTTATCAGGGCGCGAATAGCCTCGGCGCCCTCGGGCGTGGCCTCCCCGCTTACGGCGATGTGCTCGTAATAGCCGGGGAAGGCTTTTTTTACATAGCCCTTGCCCGCCCGGTTTGCTTCGAAGTGCAAAACGTCGCCTATGTAGTCGTAATCGATTATCGCGATATTGTTCTGCTCGATAAGAATGCGGTTGCGCTGGCTTTCGATATCGCGCTCGAGCTGCTCAGTAATGTCGCGAATGGTGATAACCGCGCCTTCCAGCGCGCCCTCCTCGTCGAAGCTCGTGCGGAAGGCGCAGCGCTTCCAAACGGTGCGCCCGCCGGGAAGCGTGAACTGCAGCGTGCTCTCGCCCTCCTTTTCGCCGGCGAGGATTCTGTCGCAGAACCGCGCGTAAGCTTCCGCGTCTCCCGCGACCGCGCCGGGAGCGGAGTAGGTAAGGTTTTCTATAAGAGCGGGAAGCCCTGCGGAGACGGCAAAGGCCTCCGGCAGCCTCAGCGAGCGCTTCTTCGCGTCGTAATGGCAGATTACGATATCGTTGCTCTGCAGCGCAAAGCGCATATCCGCGTTTACGGCCCGCAGATCCTCAAGACTCGTAACGTCGGCGCAAATCATTATAATGGCGCTCTTGTCCTCCCCGAGCCAGAAGAAGCCCCATTTCTTCCAATACCGCCGCCCCTCGTATTCAACGGGGAGCACCACCGTATATGTGCCCTCGGTCTCAAGGCGCTTTAATATGGTCGAGAGCGAAAGCTGCTCGGCTGCCCTCTCGCGGTATTCCGAAGCGATAAAGCGCTGAGACAGCCTGCCCGTGTCGATATGATAGTCCTTCTGAGTAAAGTCGCCAAGGTCTTTCACGGGCCCGTGGGAGTAGTAGTGGATAAGGCCGCTGCTCGGGTAAATCAGAGCTATAAGCTCGTAGACGTTCTCCTTAAGCGCTCCCGCTATGGCGGACATGGAGATTTCGTCGTCCACGTCGTAGGTGTACTGGAAGGTCATTATGTCGCCGGAGGCGGGGTCTCGGTAGACGGAAGCCGCCGTCTTTCTCCAGAGCGGGCGCTCGCTATCATTTGATATGACCTGATACAGCACCGTGCAGCCGCTCTCGCCCTTCATAAAGGCCTCAAGCAGGCTCTCCCTGCCGAGCGCCGCGCGAAGCCGCTCGCGCTGTCCCTCGGTCACTGTCTTTTCGGCAAGCAGCTCCAGACCCTCGCTGTAGCCGGCGCTCTCGCGGCTGAACTCGGAGTCCCAGCTTACAAAGCTGTCCCGCGTCAGATTCGCCTGCACGCGCGCTATAACGGCGGAGTCCCGCACGGACTCAAGGTTTTTCAGCGCCGTCGCGTAATCCCTCTCCCTGCGCAGCTGCTCGCTTACGTCCTCGCCTACTATCGTCAATACGGCTGGCTCGCCGTCGCTGCCCGGAATAGTCTCACAGTGAATCTTGAACCACTCAATACCGGTTGCCACGCTGTTCAAGTGCAGCGTAAGCGTCCCTCCCCGGATTTCCCCGCTGCGCAGCCGCGCCACAAAGCGCGCGAGCTCCTCATGGGAATCCGGCAGTATGTTGTCGTACCCCGGCCCGGCCAGCCCTAGCTGATGGCTTGGGTCTGTGAGGTCGAACCTTTTTGCGTTTTGATTGCGCGCCTCATGCACTCCTGTGCGGTAGTCGTATATCCAGAAGTATAAAGAGCTGCTCTCCATCGCCAGCTCCGCCTCGCGGGCGTGCATGCGGCTTTGGACCTCGGCGTCCGCGTTTACCGCCGAGCCTATCGCGCTCACGGGTCTGCCCTCCGAATAGAAGGTGTGGTAGCTCACGTTCATCCAGGACAAGCTCCCGTCCGCGGGCAGACTCATCAAAAAGGTACCGGAAGCGCTTTCCTCGCCGGCCATGACGCGCTCGTGCAGCGCGATATAGTCCTCGAGAGACGAAGCGTCAACAAAGCCCTGCTCTCTGAAGGCCTCCGGGACGTTTTCAATGATATCCGGCAGAGTGCTGTTCTGAGCCTTGTTGAGCATAATGAGCCGGCGGTTCGGAATGTCCAATTCCCAAACGGCGATATTGGCAAGCTGCAGCGCGGCGTTCGTTTTCTGCTGCTGAAGCCGCAGCGATTCGCTGATTTTCATCTGCTCGCTGATGTCTGTGAAGACGCAGTAATACCGCAGCACTCCGTCGCTGCCCTTTACGGGGTTGGCGGTGAGGTTTACCCAGAGAGAACTGCCGTCGGCGCGCAGGACGCGATAATGTTCGTTAAAGGCGGAGGCTGAAGCTACCGCCGCCCCCGCGCGCTTTTTGACTCTTTCCCTGTCTTCCGGGTGGATGACGGCGTAGATATCCTCCGAAAAAGCTCTCTCCGCTTCCTCGTAGGAGCAGCCGAGCAGCTGGGCCACGCCCTCGCTGACGTATTCGCAGCTTTCTTTGCCGCCGCGCACCGCTACGGCGATAACGCCTCCCGGCGCGTTGGCGATGAGCGCCTGCGCCCTCAAATCGCTCTTTTCGAGCGATTCCTCCATCCGCTTTTGCGCTGTAACGTCAAAGAGCGTGGCATAGAGAAGATTTCTTCCCTTTTCGTCTGTCACAAGGCTGCCGTAGACGCGAAGCCAGAACCAGCTCCCGTCCCTGCGCCTGGCGGGAAAGACGAGATCTACGCGGCTGTCGCTCTCGTCGGAGCGCTGCAGAAACTCCTTTGAGGGCATATAATTTACAGGCAGGCCCTCGGCTATGCGCCGGTCGTATTCCTCTCTTTCAAAGCCGAACATCTCGCAGACGCGGTCGCTGATGAACAGCGGATAAATGCCTTCGCCGCGCTGCTCGTATATGGATATTCCCGCCGGCACGTTGCGGACTATCTCATCCAGCCGCTGCCTTACCGAGTCGAGCTCCCTGCGCCCCGTTATGTCCTCAAAGGTGAGGTAAAAGATAGAGGCCCCCTCGTTTCTGCCGAGAAAGCGCAGGCGGGTATTTGTCCATATAGCCTGCGCGCCCTCCCTGAGCGGTTTTGAGTGCAGCTCGCACTGCGCTTCCGCCCCGCTCGCTTCGGCCTCCCCGAGAGTTTGCTTCAGCAGCTCACTCGACTCGGGATAAAACTGCT
>JAUNBN010000093.1 GCA_030527085.1 Oscillospiraceae bacterium | reverse complement strand
CCCGTCTGCTCGGTGAGCGAGTCCATATCCTCAACAATAGTGTCCTTCGAGTCGCCAACGTCTATAACCACGTCGGGCGCTGCGGCGAGCAGTGCCTCAAGGTCCATCTCACCCTTGCCGCCGTAGAGCTGGCCCAGCTCGGGCAGCGCGAGGTATTCGGCCTTTATGTACTGCGCGGCGTCCTCGGAAAAGCTGGAGGCGAAGCCCACCATCATCTCCGGGCACAGCGGCAGCACATAGACCTGGGTGAGCGGGCCGGAGACCGCTATCTTCGTGACCTCGGCGGGCAAAGTCACGGTGCGGCCCGTCGAGTCCGTGAACTCGCGCGTTTCGGCCGCGGGCTCCTCGGTTTCGGCCTCGCCTGTGCTCGTGCCGGCGCAGCCCGCG
Organism: Oscillospiraceae bacterium; assembly: GCA_030527085.1. GTDB lineage: Bacteria > Bacillota > Clostridia > Oscillospirales > Ruminococcaceae > JAUNBN01. Next base: position 5,509 of record JAUNBN010000093.1, on the reverse strand, counting down.
AAGAGCGAGAGCGCAAGGCAGAGGGCGAGGAACAGAGCGAACAGTTTCTTTTTCATTTTGTCCTCCTGAAGATTGAACGGCGCTTAAAGCCGTATTTGCAAAGCCCTCCCGCGGCGGGAGCGCGGGGAAGGGCGGCGTACCAGGTTTAAAGAATGCTCTTCGGCGTGCAGACGCGCACCCGGTCGCCGAAGAGGCTGGAAATCTGCACGTCCGCGCCGTAAAGCGAGGCCATGAGCTCGGACGTAAGCACCTCGGCGGGGCTGCCCTCGGCGAGCACGAGGCCGTCCTTTAAGGCGAGTATGCGGTCGGAATACATATAGCTCTGCTCGGGGTTGTGCGTTGTCTGTATAACGGTATAGCCCTCGGCCGCGAGAGCGCGCGCCTGGCTCAAAACGAGCAGCTGATTGCTGAAATCCAGACTGGCAGTAGGCTCGTCGAGCATGAGCAGAGGGGCGCGCTGAACGAGCGCGCGGGCTATCATGGCGAGCTGCTGCTCGCCGCCCGAGAGCTTGTGGAAGCAGCGGCGCGCGAGCGAGGAAATGCCCGTCTTTTCCAGCGCCCAATCCACCCGCTCGCAGTCCTCAAGGCTGGGGGAGGAGAGCGCCGAAAGTCCGCTGGTCGTGCCCATGAGCACTATATCGAAAACGCTGAAATTGAAGGCGGGGTGGGATTTTTGGGGGATGTAGGCGATGTGCTTCGCGGCCTCGCGCACGCTGAAGCTGCGCGCGTCAACGCCGTCTATCAGAACCTCGCCCCTGTAGCTCTTGAGCAGGCCGAGGACGCAGCGAAAGAGCGTGCTCTTGCCTACTCCGTTAGCGCCGAGTATCGAGAGAAACTCGCCCCGCTCGGCCTTAAAGCTTATTCCCTTGAGCACCTCGCGCTCACCATAGGAGAAGCGAAGGTCTTTTACCTCAATGCTCATATCTGTCCCCCCAGCTCGTGATAAGCCACAAAAAGAAGGGCGCGCCCACAAAGGCCGTGAGTATGCCTATCGGTATGCCCGAGGTGGAGACATTGCGCGAGACATTGTCTACCAAGAGCAGGAACACGCCTCCGCCCAGCACCGAGGCGGGCATCAAAAAGCGGTAATCGCTGCCGACTATGCGCCTCATCATATGCGGTATAACCAGGCCGACCCAGCCTATCATGCCGCTCACGGAAACCGAGGCGGCCGTGGCGAGGGTTGCGCAGATTATGGCGACGAGCCGCACCTTCTGAGCGTCCACACCCAGCGCGCGGGCCTCGTCGTCCCCCATGGCGAGCACGTTGAAGCGCCAGCGCAGCAAAATGAGGGGAAGCACACCCGCCGCCATGGGCAGTATAACAAAGCCTATGTCCTGCCATTTCGCGCCCGAGAGGCTGCCCATAAGCCAGTAGGTTATGAGGGGGAGCTTGTTATTAGGGTCGGCCACGAGCTTTATAAAGGAGGTGCCGGCCTGAAAGAGCGAGCTCACCATTATGCCCGCGAGAATGAGCCCCAATACCTTTTCGCCCTTGGCGTGGCGGCTAATCCAGAAGACGAGGGCTATGGTCAAAAGGCTCATTCCGAAGGCCGCGAAGGTTATGTAGCGGCCCGGAAGACCGACGAAAATAGCCAGCGCCGCGCCGAAGCCCGCTCCGGCCGAGGCGCCGAGAATGTCCGGCGCGGCCATCGGGTTTTGAAAGACGCTCTGGTAGGCCGCGCCCGCCGAGGAAAGGCAGGCCCCTACCAAGACGGAGAGCAGTATGCGCGGCAGCCTTACGCTCCAGACCGCGGACTCCATCGGCGCCGTCCAGAAGACCTCGCTCTCCACCCCGAAAAGGCCCAGCAGCTTTGATTTAAGTATCCCGCAAAGCTCCTTAAAGGGCACGGGGTAGCGCCCCAGCAAAAAGGAGAGAAGAATGCAAAGCAGCAGAGCGGCGGCGAGTATAACTATGGCTCCCCGCGCGAAGGAGTGGCCGTCGAGCTCGCCGGTCTTTTTCATTCTTTCGGAGCCTATTCTCATACCGGCTCCCCCGCAAGCAAAAAGGTTTGGCCGAAGGGGTAGGGAGGTCCCTCGGCCTCGCTCACCACATGCTCTCGCGCCCCCTCGCGGTCAACTACGGCCATGCCCGCAAGGCGGTTTACACCCAGCTTTAAAAGCGCGGGGCACAGCGGCACGCTCGGTCCCACGAGTATCGTGTAGGCCGCTTCGCAAAGCTGCAGCAGGCGGGGCAGGGTCTTGTTTACGAGCGTGCTGCCCGTTATGAGAACGACGTCGCACTCCGGCAGCAGGTACTCGCAGGCCGGGTCCGGGTAGTCGCCCGGCTGGGGGCGCTGCTCGAGTATGCAGACTTGTTTTGCGCCCTTGAGCGCCTCCTCGGGCATTTTGAGGTGGCCTATAAGACCCACCGTCGCGCCCTTGAAGTCGAGGCCTCTCGTGCAGTAGTTTTTGTAGGGCTCGCCGCAGCCGAGCGCCTCCATGCGCGCGGGAGTGTTGTAAAAGGCGTTTATCGCGGCGAGACCCAGCGAGGCCTCCTTAAAATTCCAGCTCTTGACGGCTTCGGCGGCCTCGCTCAGGCTTAAGCCCTCTATTCCTCCCGGGAAAAGCGGGGGACGGGAGTCGAAATCGAAGCTCATAGCTACGCCGCAGCCACTCTGAGTCTCGACATAGCTCCAGCGCCCGCCCTCCTTTGAAAAGCTTATTTTGTCCTCGGACTTAACTCCGCTTATAAGCGCGTCGTATATTTGCCAGTTATCCATTCAGCCTCCCGCGTAGAGCCGAACCCACTCCTTGAGCGCCCTTTCGGCTTCAAGGTCGCCCCGGCCTGTGGTTTCGAGTATTTGACTGTCACTGTCGTTTTCGAGAAAGAAGCGCAGGCGGCGCGCCTCCTTAAGGTAGTCCTCGCCTAGATTAATGCGCTGCGCCAGCTCCACCGCCGCGTCCTGAGCCTTCAAAACGCCGAGACAGGGCGTGCCCGTATTGAGAAAGCCTTTCAGCGCCTCGCAAAACTCGGGCAGGAGCAGCTCGAAGCCCCCCGTTTCGTCTATCACGGCGAAGCGGCTTTCCACAGCCGAGGTCAGCAGGGAAGCGGCGTAGTCGCTGAAGGCCGCGTCGTCCCGGCTTGTTTCGCCGCTCTCAAAGGAGAGAAAGCGGCGGCCTTTGTGTTTTTCAATATCCGTGAGAGCGGCGGCGGGCCGTATTTCAAAGCCGCTTGTCCTGCCCCCCTCCTCGAGCCTCAGGGTAACGAAGCCTCCGGCGCGCGCCGCGAGCGGACCGAGGGCGTTTTTGATGAGCGTGGACTTTCCGCAGCCTATGGGGCCGCTCAAAAAGAGACGCGGTCTCAAGCCTTGCTGCGCTTCGCGCGCACCTCTATCATCTGGGCGGCTATCGATATGGCTATCTCCGCCGGGGTCTCGGCGGCTATCTCGAGGCCTATCGGCGTTGTGACGCGCTCAAAATCCTTATCAGTAAAGCCCTGCTCGCGCAGCGCCTTTTGAACGCCGGCGGTCTTGTGGCGGCTGCCTATGACGCCGATATAGCAAGCTTGAGTGCGCAGCACCTGCGCCTGCACGACGGAATCGAAGGCGTGGCCGCGCGTCATTACGCAAACATAGTCCTCAGAGCCTATCTCTACGCTGTCCGCGATGTTTTCAAAGTCAATGAGCTTGACCTCGGAGGCCGTGGGGAAGAGCTCGCGGCTGGCGAACTCGGGGCGGTCGTCCGTCACGACGCAGGTGAAGCCGAGGTGCGTCAGCACCGGCTCGAGCTCCTGCGCTACGTGTCCGCAGCCGAAGATAAAGACCCTGCCCGAGCTGTTTATCTGCTCGAGGTAGAAGTCGCGGCCCTCGAGCACCGTTCTTATCGGGTGGCGCGTCATGGAGGTTTTGAGCTCGGCGGGGGCTTCAATGCCGAAGAAGCCCTCCTCCTCGGAATAAAGGCCGAGCCGCCCGCCCTCGCTTATCTCAAATATCAGCCAGAGGTCGCGCCCGAGCGCGAAGCGGCGTTCAGCCTCCTCGGCGAGAGCGAGAGCTTCCGAGTCCTTCGCCGGAATGTAGCGGAAGAACACGCTCACCGCGCCGCCGCATATCATGCCGAGGTTTTGAACATCGTCCTTTGTCAGCTCGAAGTCGTGGCCGAGGGAGGTTTTGTCCTCCAGCACCTTTTTGGCTATGGCCTCGGATCGGTATTCAACGGCCCCGCCGCCTATGGTGCCGCAAAGCCGCCCCTCGCTCGAGATGAGCATCCTCGCTCCCGCGCCGCGCGGCGTGGCACCCGAGGAGGCGATGACCGTGACTAAGACGAGCTCCTCGCCCTCCTTTAGCTTCTGCGACATGAGGCCTAACATATTTCTCATAAGCTTTTCTCCTTTTGCACCCGAAAGGGGCGGATGTATATTTATATTGTCGCTGCTTCTCTGCCGCAGAGGGCGTTTAAGCGCCTCGCGGCTTCAAAGGCGGCTATTCTGCGGCTCTCGTGCGCCGCCAGCGCCTCGGGGGTATGGCATTTCTTTTGGCTTATCTCAAAGCGCTCCCTCAGCGTGACCGGGGCTTCCTCGAAAATCAGCCTGTCCGCCAGCGCGAGCGCAAAGGCCTCGTCAAAGCTCTCGAAAGCCCCGTGATGAACGGCGATTAAGGCGGCGACTTCGGGGTAGCCCAGCGCGCGCAGCAGCCGGGCGCCCTCTGCCTCGTGATCCTCGCCGGCTCTGGCTATGTCGTGCAGCAGCGCGGCGGAAAGCAGTAGCTTTGTGTCGAGCTCTACGCCCGCTTCCTGCAGCGCCTCGGTCAGCTCCAGTGCCTTTTTCAGGACGGCTATCGAGTGCCTTGCGGTCTTCTCGGGCGCGCCATAGGCCTCCAGCAGCCTGAAGCAGAGGCGCTCGCCGAGCTCGGGGCGGGGGAGCTCGCCCGCGGAAACAACGCTGATTTTCCCGTCCTCAATCGCCAGCTCGCTTATCGAGCCGTAGCGGATATCCAGCGTTCTCGAGCGCTCCAAGGAAAGGCCAAGCAGCGGGGCCAGAAAGGCCTTTTCTACCGAGGCGTGCGCTACAACGCAGATATCGCCCTCGCTTGCCGCGATAATTCCCGCCACAGCCCTCTCGAAGCGCTCGGCTCCGGCCTCGAGGGGCTCCGCGCCCGGCGGCTGCAGCGAGAGATTATTACCGCGCGCTTCATATATTTCCGGCCAGCGCGCGCGTATCGTCTCAAAGTCCAGTCCGTCCCACTCGCCGGCGTGCATTTCCTCCAGACCCTCCGCGCAGCTTAAAGGAGCGTTTATATACTCCGCTGTCTCGCGGCTGCGCTTGAGAGGGCTGCAATAACAGCCGCTCAAAGCTTTATTTTCAAGCGCCGCGCCAGCCAGAACCGACTGCATTCGGCCCAGAGGGGAGAGCGGCAGGTCAGTGCTGCCCAGACACATTCGCTTTCCCGCGGGGAAATTAGGCTCCCCGTGCCTGACAAGGTAGAGTTTGCGCATAATCCGCCGTTCCTTTTAGAGTATTCCCGAAAAGCTCTCCTTGAAGAGCTCGTCGGCGGTCCTTTTTAAAGCGGCCT
>JAUNBN010000092.1 GCA_030527085.1 Oscillospiraceae bacterium | reverse complement strand
TCCTTGACCTTTACCTTGCTGGTGCCCGCCACGTTTATCAAGACGAACTCGCTGCGGCGGTTTGCGTGCTGGCCGCGCACCACCCCGGAGTCCGAGCCGTAGATATAAAAGACACGCTTAATCTCAAAGGGCAAATCCGTCTCGCCCTCTACTATAACGAGGTGGCCCCTCTCGTCTCCGCGCTGGGGGAACTCCATCATCTTTACCCTGTCTGCATTGCTCAATTTAAATTCCTCTTTCATCATCCCGTAGAGCAGTAAATCCTGCCGCCGTCCCTTAAGCAGCAGGTGAGAGCGAAAGCAGCCCTCTTTTTTAAAACCGAGCTTTTCGTAAAAGGCCGCGGCGCGCGCGTTCTCGCTCAGCACATTGAGATAAACCCTGTTTAAGTCCAGCTCGAAAAAGGCCTTTTTAAGCAGCTCGCGCGAGGCGAAGCGCGAGGCTCCCGAGCCCTGAGCCGAGGCGCGGAAGCTAGTTGCGTACTCGGCGTTCTTGTTTTCCCGGTCTATGTTTTTCAGGCTCACGGTGCCGAGGTACTCGTCTGAATCGTCCGCGCAGGCGAAGTGGAGGTTGTCTTCGTCCGTCCACGAGCTCTCTATATAGGCGCGGACGCTTTCTTCGCTCATGTCGTCGGCGCGAAAGCGGAAAAAGCGGTTGATTTCTTTGTCTCGTATCCATTCGAGCATGAAGGGCGCGTCCTTCAGCTCGAGCCGCCGCAGCCTCATTCCGCGCCTCCAAAGGCGGAGAGCGCCTCGATAACGCGGCTTATCTCGTCCTCGCGCATACCGTTGAACATAGGCAGCGAGAGCACCTCTTCGGCCGCGCGCTCGGTTATCGGAAAATCGCCGCGCTTGTAGCCGAGGTGTTCGTAGGCCTTGGAGAGATGGGGCGGTATGGGGTAGTGGATAAGAGTTCCTATGCCGCGCTTCTTAAAATAAGCAGCGAGCGCATCGCGCTTAGGGGAGTGTATCACGAACTGGTGCCAGACCATATTTGAGCCGGGTCTTATCTTGGGCATGGTGATAAGCTCGTTGCTCACTTCATTCAGATAGCGCGCGGCTATGCGGCGGCGCTCCTCGTTGAGTTCCTCGAGATATTTTAGCTTTACGCGCAAAAGCCCCGCCTGCAGCTCGTCCAGGCGGCTGTTTGCGCCGACAATTTCGAAATCGTACTTCCTCCGGCTGCCGTAGTTGCGGTAGACGCGAAAGGCATCGGCCAACTCGTCGCTGCCGGTAGTTACCGCTCCGCCGTCCCCGAAAGCCCCCAGGCCCTTGGTCGGGTAAAAGGAGAAGCAGCCGACGTCGCCTATGGAGCCCGTCTGCCGGCCCTTCCAGGTGGTGAGGTGGCTCTGCGCGCAGTCCTCCACGACCTTAAGGCCGCGGCGGCGCGCTATGTCCATTATCTTATCCATATCGCAAGACTGGCCGAAGAGGTGAACCGCCAGAATGGCGGCGGTTTTGGGGCTTATGGCCTCCTCGATTTTGTCCGCGTCTATGTTGTCGTATTCGTCGGGCTCGACAAAAACGGGCGTGGCTCCGTTCATCGTTATGCCCATAACGCAGGCGATGTAGGCGTTGGCGCTGACTATCACCTCGTCGCCCTCGCCTATGCCCAGCAGCCTGAAGGCCATCCAGAGCGCGTCCAGCCCGCTGGCGAGGCCTGCGCAGTGCCTCGTTCCGATTTTTTCGGCAAACTCTCGCTCAAAATCCTCGACCTCGCGGCCCAAAACATACCAGCCCGAGCGCAGAACCTCCAGCGCCTTTTGCTCGTATTCACCGGCGTGCAGGTCAAATTGCCTTTTGAGGTCGTTCGCCTGTATATCCATAATGTTTACCGCCAGAATAATCGAATATATACTTCAATAGAATAGCACCCATCGGCTGATTTTTCAAGTAAAGAGGGCGGTGCGGACTGCCTTAAGCGCGTTCGAGAGCGTATCTCCCCGCCGAAGGCGGGGAGATACGGCGAAAAGCCGCAAAATGGCACCCATCGGCTGCTTTTTCAAGTAAGGCGAGGCGGTGGGGGCTGCTTGAAGCCGCGTTCTAGAGTGTATCTCCCCGCCTTCGGCGGGGAGATACGGCGAAAAGCCGTAAAATGTCATCCATCGGCTGTTTTTTCAAGTAAGGCGAGGCGGTGGAAGCTGCTTGAAGCCGCGTTCTAGAGTGTATCTCCCCGCCTTCGGCGGGGGGACGCGGCGAAAAGCTGCAAAATGTCACCCATCAGCTGTTTTTAGGGAGTGGTCCAAAAGCGGGTATTTGGGGCTGTATTCCCCCCGCCTTCGGCGGGGGGAATACAGCAAAAAGCGCGCAATAGGGGCACTCCCTGTTTTTATGCTCACTTGAACACTCGGGCGGTATTTGCTATAATGAGGCGAATTTCAGCGGCCTTAAAGCAGGGCCGCGCCGTTTTAAGGAGATGTTAATACCTTGAAGATAAAAAAAGCCGCCGCTGTGTTAATGCTTGCGGCGCTCTGCCTAACGGGCTGCTCGGGCAGTCACGACTTCCGCTCCGGTAACTGGGGCGACGACCCCGCTGCGGTGGACAGGCGCGAGGAGCTGGAATACCTCTACGCCTCTGACGAACTGGTCATGTATTCCGGCGAGGCCTACGGCAAAAATGCGGAAATCTACTATGTTTTTGATGAGAGCGGCCTTTGCGAGGGCCAGGTCAAGTTCCTCGTAGGAGACTGGATACTCGAGGATATAATAGCCGATTATAAAGAAACCGCCGCCGAGATGGCCGACGAATTCGGCGCGCCCCTTAATGAGGATTACCGCGTCTGGGACACGCAATCCGCCGAGTACGAGGAACACAAGGGCGACACCGATATCTACGCCATGTACTACAAGATACTTGAGTACCGCCTCGAGTGGGACGACGGCGAGACCCTGCGCAGCCTCACCCTCAACTACCGCGACGAGCAGATAAACTACCTCTTCGACGCCGCGCCCAAGGCTTAAGAGAGCTGCAGGACGCAGAGCTTCTTCCCGGCTCAGCCCAGCCTCTTTGCCCTCTGACGCGCTCCGCCTTTAAGTATTTTAATAGTGAGAGCAGGCTCTTCCTCAGAGCACAGAGGCGCGGCGAACAGCGGCTTTGCAAAATCGCGGCCCCAGAGGTCGCGGCAGCCGTCCGAGGGAAAGTCCTCCTCCCACTCTATGCAGCTGAGGCCCAAAAAAGCGGCCAGAAAATCCCAAATGGCGTTTTTGTCTCTCATTTTACTTCCCCTCTCTCTCGTCCCGACGCCTAAGCCGGGGGCTATCGCGCAACCGGCGGCGGTTGACGCGCGCCTGGATTTCATCCCTGCAAGAATATTCTAGCAGAAAAGCTGTCCCATTGTACGGACTTTGAGGGGAAATACAGCGTAAAATCAGCTTGTGGACCATTCTTCAAAAAAGAGCCTCCCGTCCGTTTTGCTTAGGACGGGAGGATTTCTTTAAGTTCAGGATAATTGCTTATAAATATGCTGAAATTTTTGAAAAGGTATCTGCCGTTCAGCCCAGCACGCCGTCTATGAAGTCCACGAGGCCCTGCACGACCTCGTCGCGTATTGCGCGCTCGTTGTGTATCTCGTGGCGGTAGCCGCTGTAGGCGCGAACTGTGGTGCTGTTGCCGCTTTCGGCCAGCATATTGGCCACATGGTAGAGGCCCTCGCCGTAGTTGCCGCAGGGGTCCCTGAAAAGAAGAACTCTCTTACTCGCAGTTCTTGGAGGACTTGTTCGAGCTCTGATTCCTGCTCTGGGAGTTGTTCTGATTCTTGCTCTGAGAGGTCGCCCGAAATGAGGTAGACGGGAATGCTCGAGGGCACATTCTCCGCCCAGGTGGGGTCTTCAATATAACCATAGAGCTTTACCAAATCAAAGAGGAGCTGGATATTTACGTCGAAGCAGTTGAAGGGGTCGTTCGCGTGGTCGAGCACCACCCTGCTGTCGTTGGCTATCCAGTCGTTGGGGGAGGCGGCGTCCGCGAAGCGCTCTGTCATGCCGACAAAGACCTTGCCCATCCACTCGAGGCCGCTGTCGCCGCCGTGTCCGTCGGTAATAGCCGCCTCGAAGGCGGGGTCGTTGAGCGTGAGGTCGCAGCCCTTGAGGCCGCTAACGAGGCCGCAGAGCAAGAGGCCCTTTATGTCCTCGCCGTATTTCGCGGCGTAGCCGCGCGCAATCATCGAGCCCCAGCTGTGGCCGAACATGAAATAGGGCAGGCCGGGGTAGTCTTTGACGGCCATGTCGTGCAGCGCGCGTTCGTCCTTGAGGTAGATTTCGTAGCCGTCCACCATGCCGGTGGTGCCTGGGTCGCCCAGGGTGCCGGAGTCGAAGCCGGTCTTGCCGTGGCCTATATGGTCGTCCGCATAGACGACAAAGCCTGCCTCCTGAAAGGCGCTTATCATGTGAAGGTAGCGGCGCGAGTGCTCGCCGAAGCCGTGTACGAGCTGCACGATGGCGCGCGGCGGCTTTATCGGGGTGTAGACCCAGCCTTTTACGGTGTCTCTGCCGTTCGCCGAGGCGAAGCTTATTTCTCTGATTGCCATATATTACTCTCCTGTTGTCGGCGGCTTTGCGCCGCGCTTGATAAATCTTATATTACAAGCCCTGGCGCGCTTTGTCAATTTACAATAAAATATTTTATTGGTAAAACATAATTTCTGGAGAAAATGCCGCAGGGGGCGAGTGTATCAAGAGCCTGTTTTCGCATGGGCTTTTTAGGACAGCTTCCCCCGCCGAAGGCGGGGGAAGCTGTCCTAACTAAATGACATTGACCGAAAGTGCGTCGGCTCGGGGCCTTAGTGAACAGCGGACGGTCTGCTTTGCCGCGGTGTTCTCTTCACCTTCGCCGGAGCAGTAAAAAGGACGGCGCGAGTTCGCGCCGTCCTTTAAAGGTATGATTAACTTCAGCTTATTACGAGCTGATCCTCGCGGTCTACGTCGACTACGCCCACATGGGTGTTGCCGGTGTTGACCTGAAGCTCCTCACCGCTCTCGGTGAGGAAGACGAAGTTGTTGGAGTAGCCGTTCTTGCTCCAGGTACACTTCTCGTAGCGGCCCTGGGAGAAGTAGTAGGCGTCGCCGCCGGCGTCGTAGTCCATCTGGACGAGGGCCGTGCCCTCTATCTGGGAGACGGGCACGAAGATGACGAACACGTTGTCGAAGGAGAGGGGAACTTCCTCCTCGCCGGTATCGACCGCGTCTACCTGCTGGCGGCCGTACTGCCATTTGTAGTACTTGCCGGTCTCCGCGTCGTAGCGGAAGTCGCCGTCACCGTAGGAGGAGAAGCTGTACTTGACCGTAGCCGCGTCGCCGGTGGTGGGTACGGTGGTCTCGCCTTCGGTTACGAAGTTGAAAGCGCTCTCGACGTTGGTAGTGAGCTCACGGCTTATTCTCGCCGCGGGCAGGGTTTCGTCTATGAGCTGGCCGGAGGTGAATTTGGTGTGCTCGACCGCATAGGTGGAAAGGCGGCTCTGCATTACGAAGATGACCTGCGGAAGGTTGTTGCCGTCAATGGTGCGGAAGTTGTTCTCAGCAACGGCCTTGTCGGCGTAGATAGAGGTTCCGATATGGACGATTATGGGGTTGAGGGGGAAGACGGCCTCCATGAACTGGTCGCGCAGTGAGCGCACCGAGCCGATAAGAGGAGTCTCACGGGTGTCCATAAAGAGGGCCATCATGCGGGTTATGCCGCCCTCGGTCTCCATCTCGTAGATGATGTCGGCATCAGAGAGACCGTACTGGGGCCAGCAGTCGATGATGTTGTTTACGGATATCGCGTAAGGGCGCAGGCCCACCATGTCGCTCGCCATGTCGTTGGTGCCGGTAAGGAAGTTATAGGCGTCCTGAGAGGCGGTGATCTCAACGGTGCCGTAGTAATCCGAGGTACCCGCGAGCTCGTCCTCGAGCGGGTCGATTACAATCGCGCTGCTGCCGCCGCCGCAGGCGGCAA
>JAUNBN010000091.1:2287-5939 GCA_030527085.1 Oscillospiraceae bacterium | reverse complement strand
AGCAGCGGCAGCTCGGGATTATCAACTATACGGACTAGAATCTCTTTATATTCCTCGCAGTAGAGCTCATCTATTGGCTTGCCTATCAGTACGCCGTTCACGACCTCGAAAACGCCGGTGCTTTTGAGGACATTCAGCATTTTTTCGAATTTTTGAGGGCTCGGCCTCTCCTCGCTCGTCTCCAGCAGGAGTATCCTGCCGCGCCAGTCCTCAGGGCTTGGAAACAGGGCGTATTTTTGGCAGAGCGCGGGGCTGTCGGCGTGGCGTTCGCCGTTGAAAATATCGTAGAGCGTGTCGAGACAGCCGCCGAGTATCTCGCCCGAAAAGCGCGAGCTTCCCTGCAGCAGCTCGAAGCCGCGGTTTATATGGGAAACCAGCGGCGTGCCAATGGCGGCTTCATCAAAGCTCGTGCGCTCCTCATACCAGAGCTCGCTGGGTCTTATTTCGGAAATGCGCCCGGTAAATATGAGCTCCTCAAAATAGTGCCTCGTATAAGGCGGCATCTCAAAGTCAAGCTCGCATATATCCGGCAGAAAGGCCTGACCGTAAAAGCTTTTCAGTCCTATTTTGTGAAGCATGAGGTGGTTGATGGTAGTGTCCGAAAAGCCGAGAAAGATTTTCTCCCTCGCCGCCCTTTCGAGCTTGCCATCCTCGAATAGATAGGGCAGCAGGCGGTAGGTGTCGTCGCCCCCTATGGCGCAGAGTATCATGTCAATTGAGTCGTCCGCAAAGGCGTCCAGTAAATCCTGCGCCCGCTTTTCGGGGTGCGCTTTGAGGTAGTTCAGCCCTTTGAGGGCGTTGTCCGTGATTTTGACCTTTATTCCGTAGCCTTCAAGCCGCTTCAGACCGATTTCCAGCTCGTGCCGTACAAAGGCCTCACCCAAAATCCCGCTGGACAAGCTCACCAGCGCTATCCCTCTTACCATAGCTACGCGCTCCTTTAAAGTGTTCTTTGTGATATTTATTATTGTAGCACAAAAGCGCGGGTGTTTTTGCTTTGCAAAAGAAGGGGGAGTGCCCTTATTGCGCGTTTTTTGCTGTATTCCCCCGCCGAAGGCGGGGGAGAGCGCTGAACGTCTATGCCCTAGGCGAGGGAAGACAGCGAAAAACCCACGCGACGGGACACTTCCTCGAGCATGGCGGCGTTGCGGCTTTCGGGGCCTTTGTGCTATTATTATCCCGTTAATAAAAATAAGTGCACTGGCACCCAAGTGTGCAAAATACTGTCTTTCCCCCGCCGAAGGCGGGGGAAAGACAGAGGAATATCCACGCGGCGGGACTTTCCCAAACAAGGCGCTGAAGCGCAAAATGATTTCAGCTTTCAAAGAGGGCGTATGAGCATTAAAGAGGAACTACTTAAAAAGATATCCGAGCGCACGCTCAAAACGGGCGTTATCGGGCTGGGCTACGTCGGCCTGCCTCTGGCGGTGGAGAAGGCCAAGGCGGGCTTCAAAACAGTGGGCTTCGATATTCAGGCCGAAAAGGTGAGGCTGGTAAACGAGGGTCGCAACTACATCGGAGACGTTGTGGACAGCGACCTTGAAAGCCTGGTAGCCAGCGGAATGCTGCGCGCCACAGCAGACTTCGACTTTGTCGCCGATATGGATTTTCTGGCTATCTGCGTGCCCACCCCGCTGGACGCGCACCAACAGCCCGACGTTTCCTATGTGCGCGCCTCGGCTGAGGCCGTCGCCCCGCGGCTTAAAAGAGGCACCATGGTGGTTCTCGAGAGCACTACCTACCCCGGAACAACCGAGGAGCTGCTGAAGCCCCTGCTCGAAAAGGGCTCGGGGCTTAAATGCGGCGAAGACTTCTACCTCGGCTTTTCTCCCGAGAGGGTAGATCCCGGCAACCTTATATATAAAACCAAGAACACCCCGAAAGTAGTGGGCGCGCTCGGAAGGGACGCTTCGGAGTGCATATCCGCGCTCTACCGCGCCGTGCTCGATTCCGAGGTCTTTGTAGCGAGCAGTCCGGCCGTGGCCGAGATGGAGAAGATACTTGAAAACACCTACCGAAACGTAAATATCGGCCTTATAAACGAGCTGGCCATGCTCTGCGAGCGAATGGGCATAGACATCTGGGAGGTGATAGAGGCGGCCAAGACCAAGCCCTACGGCTTTCAGGCCTTCTACCCCGGGCCGGGGCTGGGCGGACACTGCATTCCCCTCGACCCCTACTACCTCTCCTGGAAGGCGCGGGAATACGGCTTTCACACGAGCATGATAGAGAGCTCCATGATGATAAACGACCGAATGCCGGAATACTGTGTCGGCCGCGCCTCGCGCATACTCAACAGGCAGAAAAAGCCGCTGAACGGTTCAAGGATACTCGTGCTGGGCGTCGCCTACAAGCAGGACATAGACGACTTCCGCGAGAGCCCGGCCATAAGGGTTATAGAAAAGCTCCTGGAGACCGGAGCCGAGGTGGAGTACTACGACCCCTATGTAAAGAGCTTTAAATACAGGGGCCTCGAGATGATGAGCCTCGAGGAATTGAGCGAGGACGCGCTCGAAAGCGCCGACCTTGTAATGCTTACCTGCGCGCACACGAAAGTGGACTACAGCTTCGTGCAGAAACACGCGAAAGCCGTGTTCGACACCAAAAACGCGATGAAGAATATAAGCCCCCGGGACAATATAGAGGTCTTGTAGCGCCGGACGCTGATGTTTTAAAGCCCCGCGCCGAATTTCGGCGCGGGGCACATTTTCGTATAGCCGTCAAAAGGCCGCAGCCTCAGAACTCTTCGTCCGAGTCCTCATCAAAATCATCGAAGTCTCCACCGCCCAAATCGTCAAATAGCGCGCCGCCGCGCCTTATCGGGTCGCCGAATTCATCGTAGACCTCGTCATACAAATCGAGGTCGTCGGGGTCGATGGGATCGCCGAATTCGTCAAACACGCCGCTGTCAGGAAGCGCCTCGGCTCGAAGGCCGCCAAGTACGCCGCCGGGCTCCGTCATGCTGCCGTCGCCGAACTCAAAAAGCTCCCGCTCAAGAGATTCGTCTAAATCCAGCTTTCCATCAGAATTGTAATCAAAAATAGGGTCGTAGTCGTCGGTTTTCATAAATACCTCAGTATAAGGGCCGGCTCAGACAGCCGCGCGGGGGAAGAGTCCTCCCAGCCAGGTGTAGAACTCGGGCGCGAGTATCCAGAGCGCCAGCGCCGCTATCAGCGCCAGGAGCAAAAAGAGCAGCTGGCCGCGCGCGAGATTGCGCAGGTTCATATTTACGCCCCAGCCGAAGGCCCATTTGAAAAGCATTATTATATTTAGGACAGGAACGGCCTCGATGAGCATAACCAGAAAGAATTTGAGCGTGCCGACGGGCTTTTTGAGGTCCTCGAGCGAGACCTCCTTCTTGGGCTTTTCGGCTGTCTGGGCAGCATGAGCGGGCTCGGACGAAGCGCCCGGCTCGGGCTCGCTGACAAGAGGACTCTCCTCAGGCGCGGCGCCCGTGGGTTGATTAAGAGGCTCGCGGCTTTCGGCAGCCTCGGGCAAGGGGGTTTCGGCGGGGGCGGCGTCCTCGTTATTCAGGGCGGCTCCGCAGAAGGCGCAGCGCGCAGCTCCCGCGTCTGTTTCGGCGTTGCAGTTGGGGCATCTCATATTTAACAGTCTCCTTATTATCACCTTTTCCAAAGGATACCACGAAGAA
>JAUNBN010000091.1:0-2277 GCA_030527085.1 Oscillospiraceae bacterium | reverse complement strand
AATCCCGCGCCGCTTGCGGGAGTGCTCTAAAAGCGTGTTTAAGGCTCAGCTTCTTCCGCTTTGCGGAAAAACAGGGAGGCGTCCGTTTATAGACCGCCTTTTTGAGGAATACTCACTGCGGGACATCCCGGCGGCTTCGGCGAGCGGCCCGAAGGCGCGCGATATTGCGGCTGACCGCCGAAGGGGGGCGCAATGCGGAATCGGCGCGAGCGCAGCCCTTCGGGTATATTTGACTAGAAGAGGGCGCGGGGATATAATTGGTGCTTGAGGGATAGGGAGGCTTTATGGATAATAAGCAGCCGGGATATTCCAGCGGCGAGGCGGGCAGGACCGAGAAACGGCGCAGGTTTATAATAAACGCCGTTTATGTTGCCATAGTTCTGCTCATAATCTTTCTGGTATTCAGGTACGCGATAAATATAATAATGCCCTTTGTGCTCGCCTTTTTGGTAGCCAGCATAGCGAGGCCGCTCATAGCGCTGCTGGAAAAGAAGGCGCGCTTCCCGCGCGCTCTGGCTACTGTGCTGGTCGTAGTGATCTTTTACCTGCTGCTTGCGGCAGCGCTCACTTTTTTGAGCGCGAGGGTGTTTGTTCTGGCGAGGGACTGGGTGCTTACGCTTCCGGCAGTCTACCGCAGTTCGCTGCAGCCCGCACTGGTGAGCATACTTGGCGAGCTCGAGGAACTGGCTGAGAGGTTCGGGCCGGAGTTTGCCGACTATCTCGGCAGTATAAGCGCCAACCTGACGAGCTCCATCGGCACTACCATTACAAACTGGGCCACAGGCGCCGCAAGTTGGGCGGGCAGGACGGTAAGCTCCGTGCCCGGCGTTCTGGTGGATGTGCTTATCTGCATTGTGTCTTCTTTCTTTATAGCTAAGGATTACGACCTCATCTGCCGCTTTATTCTAAGGCAGTTCAAGGAAAAGACCGCGGAAACTATAGTCAAGGTCAAGCGCGGTCTGGTGAGCACGATAGGCAGCTATATAAAGGGCTATCTGCTTATTATGAGCATAACCTTTATAGAGCTTTTCATCGGCCTCTCGCTTATCGGGGTGGGCAACACGCTGGTAGTGTCGCTGGCCGTCGCCGTTTTCGACATTCTGCCCGTTGTCGGCTGCGGGACGGTGCTCATTCCCTGGGTCGTTATAAAGCTCATTCAGGGCGATTATTTGATGGCTCTCGGGCTCTTTATCCTCTGGGGGGTAATACTCATAGTCCGCAATATAGTCGAGCCCAAGATAGTGGGCCAGCAGGTGGGTCTGCACCCCGTTCTCGTTCTTATCGGAATGGTGGTAGGCAGTTACTTCTTCGGCGGGCTGGGACTTCTGGGCCTGCCGGTGGCCTTCGCGCTGATTAAGAAGCTGCATGACGACGGCACCATAGGCCTCTACCGCTCCTTCGACGAGCCGCGCCCCGGAAGTGAAGAGCCGGACGGGGGCGAAAAGGCCGGAGGTGAGTCACCCGCCGGGGAGAGTAAAAGCCTGCTTTCGAGCGCCAAAGAGAAAATCAGCTCTGTTTTTAAGTCAAAATAAAGCATTCGCGCTAAATTGAATATAAATAAGGTAAGCGCCTTGCCGTTTTCAGGGAGCAAGGCAGAAACGAAAGGCAGGATATGGACATCTACAGCGACATTCCGGTAATCATCCCCTCGCTCGAGCCGGACGATAGAATATACGAGGTGGTGGAAGCCCTGCGGCAAAAGGGCTTTAAATCCCTCGTTATCGTAGACGACGGCAGCGGGCAGGAGTACCGCGGCTATTTTGAGGAGCTCGCCCGCCGCGGCTGCGTGGTGCTGCGCCACGCCATAAACCTGGGCAAGGGGCGCGCGCTCAAGACAGCCTTCAATTACTGTATGCTGGCCTACCCGGAGATGATAGGCTGCATAACAGTCGATTCCGACGGGCAGCACAGCGCGGACGACACCCTCGCACTGGCCGAGGCGCTGAGGGATAATCCTCAAAAGCTTATAATGGGCTGCAGGGATTTCAGCAGCGACAAGGTGCCCTTCAAAAACAAATACGGCAACCGCATAACCGTCAGCATGTTCAGGATATTCTGCGGTGTGAGCTGCTCGGACACCCAAACGGGACTGCGCGCGATACCCTTAAGCTTCATGAAGCCGCTTATGGAGGTTTTCGGCGAGCGCTTCGAGTTTGAGAGCTATATGCTCGCCGAGGCCAAGCGAAACGGCGTCGAGCTTTTCGAGGTGCCAATTTAGACTATCAATCAGGGCGAGAATTACACCTCGCATTTCAAACACTTTACCGATTCTCTGCT
>JAUNBN010000090.1 GCA_030527085.1 Oscillospiraceae bacterium | reverse complement strand
GGCTGGGGTGGCGCAGCTTGCGCAGGGCCTTGGCCTCTATCTGCCTTATGCGCTCGCGCGTTACCTTGAATTCGCGTCCGACCTCCTCCAGAGTGCGCGGGCGGCCGTCCTCGAGCCCGAAGCGCAGCCTCAGCACCTTTTCCTCGCGCGGGGTGAGCGTGCCCAGAACATCGCTTAGCTGTTCTTTTAAAAGAGTATGGTAGGCGGCCTCGGCGGGAACGGGTGCGTCCTCGTCGGGGATGAAGTCGCCGAGGTGGCTGTCCTCCTCCTCGCCTATAGGCGTTTCGAGGGAGACCGGCTCCTGAGCGACGCGCATTATCTCGCGCACCTTCTCAACCGAAACTCCCATCTCCTCGGAGATCTCCTCGGCGGTGGCCTCGTGTCCGTTCTGGTGCAGGAGCTGGCTGCCGACCTTTTTTACTTTATTTATGGTCTCCACCATGTGGACGGGTATGCGTATGGTCCTGGCCTGGTCGGCGATAGCGCGGGTTATGGCCTGGCGTATCCACCAGGTGGCGTATGTAGAGAACTTAAAGCCCTTGGTGTAGTCGAACTTTTCAACGGCCTTTATAAGGCCGAGGTTGCCCTCCTGAATGAGGTCGAGGAACTGCATCCCGCGGCCGACATAGCGCTTGGCTATGCTCACGACAAGGCGCAGGTTGGCCTCTGAAAGGCGCTTGCGCGCCTCATCGTCGCCCTTGCTCATTCTTATGGCGAGGTCTATCTCCTCCTGCGGGGTGAGCAGGGGAACGCGGCCTATCTCCTTTAAGTAGACCTTTACGGGGTCGTCTATGCCCTCGGTCACTGCCGCCTCTATTACATCGACCTCTTTGGCGATGGTGGTCTCGCTGGTGTCTGCCGCGAGGTCTTCTACTATCTCGACATTATGGCCCTCCAGCGTGTCGTAGAGCTTGTCCACCTGCTCTACGTCGAAGTCCATCTCCTCAAGGGCGTCGTTTATCTCCTTGGTAGTGAGCTTGCCCTTCTTCTTGCCCTGCTCGATAAGCTCTTTTATGAGCGCGGCCTTTTTTTCTCCCGCCATAACTATTCCTCTCCCTTTGGTTTTCTGTTTTTTTCTATTAGACCCTGAAGCTCAAGCGCGTCCATTTCCTTAATCTGACCCGCCGAGGGACCGTCTCGCGCGCGCACCAGCTTATCAATAAGGAAGTCCGCGTCCGAGGCCGAGAAGTTCACCCCCGAGCTTTCGGCTATAAGGCCGGAGAGCAGGGAAATCTGTGCGTCGCTCAAAAGCGGAGAGAGCGACTGAAGTCCCGCGAGCTCGCCCCTTTCGGCGAGGGAACAGAGGGCTTCAAAAACGGCGCCCTCGTCCGCCGAGACGAAGTCCCCGCCGTGAACTCTGCCGCTCACTCTGTTTGCCAGCTCGGGCCTCGCAAAGAGCAGCGCCAGCAGGCGGCGCCCGGCCGAGGCCTCGCCCAGCTTCGAGCGGTCGATTTTGGAGATATCCCAGCGCCCGCCGCCGGTTCGCGCGAAGACGAGCTTTTCGCGGTTCCTTTTGGCGAAGGAGGCGCGCTTTCGCTCGCGCTCTATCTGTTCGAGAACCGCGCCTTTGCTAACGGTAGTCTGCTCGGCCACGCGCCCCGCAAAGAGGTCGCGCTCGACGGGCGTGGGGCATTTCGCGAGCAGCGAGACGGCCTGCTTTAAGTATTCAACGCGGCCGGCGTCGCTTTCCATATCGCAGTTTCTGCTAATGAGAGAGAGCGAGTATTCGGTGGAGTTGTCCGCGCCTTCCAGAAGCTGGGCGAAGCTCTCGGCGCCGTACTTCGCTATGTATTCGTCGGGATCCTTCGCGCCCGTATACTCTAGCACGCGGACGCCGAGCGCCGTTTTTGAGAAGATATCTATAGCCCGCCTCGCGGCTTTCCGCCCCGCCTCGTCGCTGTCGTAGCAGAGCACCACCTCGTCGGCGTACTGGCCTATCATGCGCGCCTGCTCGTCTGTAAGAGCCGTTCCGCAGGCGGCCACGGCGTTTGTAAAGCCCGCTCGGTGCAGCGCTATAACGTCCATCTGCCCCTCGCAGAGCAGTATCTGGCGGGTGTCGGTGCCCTTGGCGATATTGAGGGCGTAGACCGTGCGGCTCTTTTTGAAAACGGGGGTGTCGGGGGTGTTTAAGTATTTGCGCTTGTCGTCGTCGAGCGCGCGCCCGGAAAAGGCTACCACTGAGCCGCGCACGTCTATTATCGGAAACATCGCGCGGTTTCTGAAGAAGTCGAAGACGGAATCATTCTTTTGGCTTTTCGAGCAGAGGCCCGCCGCCAGGAGCTCCTCGTCTCGATAGCCGAGCCTGTGCATTTCCTCGCGTAGCGCGCCCCAGCCCTCGGGCGCGTAGCCTATTCCGAAGCGCTTAATGGTGGAGTTGTCCAGCCCGCGCCGCCTCAAATAGGCGCGCGCCTCGCGCCCCTCCTCGGAATTTAAAGCCCTGAAGAAGAAGCGGGCCGCCTCGCGGTTTACGTCCAGCAGCCGCCTGCGCCGCGCGAAAGCGCCCTCGTCCGCGTCCTCGGGCATGGGCAGGCCCGCGCGCTGGGCTAAAAACCTTACGGCCTCTATATATTCGAGGTTTTCTTTAAGCTTGATAAAGGTAATGGCGTCGCCGCCCGTCCCGCAGCCGAAGCAGTAGAAGGAGGACGTGTCCTCATAGACGGCGAAGGAGGGCGTTTTTTCATTGTGAAAGGGACAGAGCGCCCAGTGTATGCGCCCTCTTTTCTTAAGCGGCGTGTAGGAGTTTATAAGCTCTACTATGTCGCTGCGGTCGTGCAGCTCGTTCAAAAAGCTCTGCGGCAGCGGCATATAGCTCTACCTCCTTTTTTAGAATTCTATCTGAGCTCCCAGGATTTTGGAACAAAGAGCTCCTCGAAGCAGTGTACGGCGTAGGCGTCCGTCATGCCGGAGATGTAATCCGCCACGGCGCGCTCCACGCCCTCGGCCTCGGCTATGCTCTTGTAGAAATCCGGCATTTCGAAGGGCCGCTCCATGTAGCGCTTGTAGAGCTGCTCCACAAGCCCGAACACCTTGGCTTCCTCGAGCTTCGCGGCCTTGCTGAAATTGAGGTAGACGGAGCTGAACATGAAGTCGTAGAACTCCTTATAGGCCTCGCCGATTTCGCCGCCTATATGCAGCTCGCCGTCGAAGCTCTCTACGAGCTCGTTTACTAGAGTGGTTATCCTCTGAGACTTGCGCTCGCCCAGAACCCTGCGAACGCGCTCGGGCAGGTCGCTCTCTTCGAGCGCCCTGGCGCTTATCGCGTCCTCTAGGTCGTGGTTTAAGTAGGCTATCCTGTCCGCCCAGCGCACTACGCGGCCCTCTATGGTGACGGCCCAGTCGCCCTTGGTGTGATTTTTCATACCGTCGAGCGTCTCCCAGGTGAGGTTGAGGCCGCGCTGCGAGCGCTCGAGCCTTTCAACTACCCTGACGCTCTGCTCGTAGTGGGCGAAGCCGAAGGAGCAGAGGTCGTCCAGCGCCCGCTCTCCGGCGTGGCCGAAGGGCGTGTGGCCGAGGTCGTGGCCCAGAGCGACGGCCTCGGTTAAATCTTCGTTTAGGCCGAGCGCGCGTGAGACGGTGCGCGCTATCTGCGAGACCTCAAGAGTGTGAGTAAGGCGCGTGCGGTAGTGGTCGCCCATCGGGGCCAGAAAGACCTGGGTCTTTTGCTTCAGGCGCCTGAAGGCCTTGCAGTGTATTATGCGGTCGCGGTCGCGGGCGAAATCCGTGCGCAGAGGGCATTTCTCCTCAGGCAGGGCGCGGCCCTTGCTCTCGGCGCTCAGGGCGGCGCAGGGGCTTAAGGTCTCGCGCTCTATTGCTTCCGTCCTCTCGCGTGCGTTCAAAGGCTCTCACTCCCCTCTATATAAATATACGCCGTTTTTGGCTCTTTTCCTTTTTTTGTTTTATTCTTTTGAGCTGAGTCGCGTGGGCTTTTAGGGTATCCGCCCCCTCCTTCGGCGGCGGAAGACATCCTAACTAATGACGGCGGCGGGCCTTTTCTCCCGCCGCCGGTGTATTTAATAAATCAATCGAGCTTCAGGACGGCGGTGAAGGCCTCGCTGGGCACCTCAACGCTGCCGAACTGGCGCATTCGCTTCTTGCCTTCCTTCTGCTTTTCGAGAAGCTTCTTCTTGCGCGTGACGTCGCCGCCGTAGCACTTGGCGAGCACGTCCTTGCGCAGGGCTTTTACGGTCTCGCGCGCTATTATGCGCCCGCCCACGGCGGCCTGAATGGGAACCTCGAAAAGCTGGCGCGGGATGTGCTCCAAAAGCTTCTGGGCTATCTTGCGCCCGCGCGCGTAGGCCTTGTCCGCGTGGACGATGAAGGAGAGCGCGTCCACCGGCTCGCCGTTGAGCAGCACGTCCAGCCTCACGAGCTTGCTTTCGACAAAGCCCTTGAACTCGTAGTCGTAGCTGGCATAGCCCCTCGTGCGGCTTTTGAGCGCGTCGAAAAAGTCGTAGACTATTTCGCCAAGGGGCAGCTCGTAGTGCATATCCACTCGCGTGGCGTCGAGGTATTTCATGTCTATAAAGGTTCCGCGCCGTTCCTGACAGAGCTCCATTATTGAGCCGACGAACTCGCTGGGGGTGAGCACATGCGCGTCTACCACCGGCTCGGCGGCGCCGGATATCGTGGAGGGGTCGGGGTAGTTTGTGGGGTTGTCTATATCCAGCACCTCGCCGTTCGTCTTCGTTATGCGATAGACGACGCTCGGCGCGGTCGTGATGAGGTCGAGGTCGAACTCGCGCTCCAAGCGCTCTATAATTATCTCGAGGTGCAAAAGCCCCAGAAAGCCGCAGCGGAAGCCGAAGCCCAGCGCGGCGCTCGTCTCCGGCTCGAAGGAGAGCGAGGCGTCGTTGAGCATGAGCTTGTCCAGAGCGTCGCGCAAATCGCCGTAGCGCGCGCCGTCGGCAGGGAAGATGCCGCAGAAGACCATCGGCGAGGCCTTGCGGTAGCCGGGCAGAGGCTCGGCGGCGGGGTTTGAGGCGAGGGTTACGGTGTCGCCCACGCGCGTGTCGCGGACGGTCTTTATGCTGGCCGTTATATAGCCCACCTCGCCGGCCGAGAGGCTCTCGGCGGGCTCGAGACTGTCCGCGCGCATGTGCCCGAGCTCGACTGTGGTAAACTCGGCGCCGCTCTGCATGAGGCGAATGGCGTCGCCGGTTTTTATAGAGCCCTCCATAACGCGAACGTAGACTATAACTCCCTTGTAGGCATCGTAGGCGGAGTCAAAGATGAGGCAGCGCAGCGGAGCGTTCCTGTCGCCCTTTGGAGCCGGGATATCGCTTATAACGCGCTCCAGAACCTCCTCGATGTTTATGCCGTTTTTGGCGGAGATGCGCGGCGCGTCGAGCGCGGCAATGCCTATCTCCTCCTCGACCTCTAAAGCGACGCGCTCGGGCTCGGCCGAGGGCAGATCAATCTTATTAATAACTGGTACTATCTCGAGGTCGTGGTCTATGGCCATATAGGCGTTGGCCAGGGTCTGCGCCTCTACGCCCTGCGTCGCGTCCACGACGAGCACCGCCCCCTCGCAGGCCGCGAGCGAGCGGGAGACCTCGTAGCCGAAATCGACGTGGCCGGGAGTGTCGATGAGGTTGAGAACATAGCTCTTGCCGTCCCTGGCCTTGTAGTTCAAGGTCACGGCGCGCGCCTTTATAGTTATGCCGCGCTCGCGCTCGAGCTCCATATTGTCGAGGAACTGGCTCTCCATCTCGCGCGGGTCAACGCCGCCGGTGAGCTCCAGAATGCGGTCGGCCAGCGTGGATTTGCCGTGGTCGATATGGGCTATTATGCAGAAATTGCGAATGCCGTCCATAGCGCCTCTTTTTTAAGGGGTGTGCCGTCTGCGCGCTTTTTCGCTGTATGCACCCGACTGCGGCGGGGGAAATGCAGCGCAGAGCCCGCTTTTGGACAATCCCTCTTTTTTGAAAACTGATTCAGTAAATTATAGCTTTAAGGGACGGCAAAGGTCAAGCGGCGCTTGGGAGTGTCCCTTGAGCGTGTAATATGCTGTATTTCCCCCGCCGAAG